>JACDDJ010000607.1 GCA_013817065.1 Acidobacteriota bacterium | reverse complement strand
CGCGAGTACCTGCGGACCGGCAACCGGACGATCCTGACCATCGAGCCCAAGACCACGAAAGACAAGTAACGCGATATGCGATCACACCTCCTGATCGCTGCCCTCGTGGCAGCTGCCATTACGCCCGGTTCGGCACAGCAGCCGCAGTTCCCATCGGAGCCGCCGAAGGCCGGTGCGCCGCGCGACTTCCGGGTGCCCGAGGCACGCCGTTTCACCCTCGACAACGGCTTGCCGGTGGCGCTCGTGCAGTGGGGCGGGATGCCGAAAGTGCGGGTCACGCTCACCGTCCGCAGCGGTAACGCCTTCGAGAAAAGCGGAGAAGTCTGGCTCGCCGATCTCACTGCTGACCTGATGCGCGAGGGAACCGCCACCCGCAGTGCGACCGAAATCTCTGCCGATGCGGCGCGGATGGGCGGCGGGCTGAGCGTAAGCGTCGGCTCCGATACGACGACGATCGGCGGCGATGTTCTGAGCGAGTTCGGTCCGCAGTTCGTGGAGCTGGTGGCGGACGTCGCGCGCAATCCGCGCTTCCCGGAGTCCGAGTTACCGCGGCTGAAGACAAACCTGTCGCGGAACCTCGCGGTCGGACTCAGTCAGCCGCAGCAGCTCGCGCTGCAGAAGTTCCGAAGCGTTCTCTACGGCGACCACGCGTTCGGACGGGTCTTCCCGACTGACGCGATGATTGCCGGCTACACACTCCCGCAGGTCAAGGCGTTTCATGCCGCAACCTACGGCGCCGCGCGCTCCCGGCTCTACGTCGTCGGTCAGTTCGACGCCGCGGCCACCGAAGCAGCCATCCGCAAAGCGTTCGCGGGGTGGACGAAGGGTGCGCCGGCGGCGAGCGAGCCGGCGAAGCCGTCCAGCGTGCGGTCGGTTCACCTCGTCGACCGGCCTGGCGCGCCGCAGTCAACCATGGTCCTCGGCATGCCGACCGTCGAGCCGTCCAGCGACGACTTCGTCGCGCTGACCGTGATGGACGCGTTGCTCGGAGGTGCCTTCGGCTCCCGCATCACGCGGAACATTCGCGAAGACAAGGGCTACACCTACTCTCCGTACAGCGAGATCTCGACGCGATATCGAGACGCCTACTGGGCCCAGAATGCGGATGTCACGACCGCGCAAACCGGGTTGTCGCTGAAGGAGATCTTCAGCGAGATCGACCGCCTGCAGGCCGAGCCACCGGACGACAAGGAACTTACCGGGATCAAGAATTACCTGGCCGGGACCTACGTGCTACAGAACTCGAGTCGCGGCGGCATCACCGCGCAGTTGCAATACGTGGATCTTCACGGGCTGCCGGCGACCCATCCGAACACCTACGTGAAGAAGGTCTATGCGGTCACACCGCAGCAGGTGAGCCAGGTCGCGAAGAAGTACCTGAAGGACGATCAGGCGACGATCGTGATCGTCGGGGACCGCAAAGCGATCGAGGAGCAGGTGAAGCCGTTCGGGGCGATCGCGAAGTAGCGACCGAGACGACATCGCTCACAGTGGCGCCGCCGCCGTGAGAGGTGTGCGAGATCTGTGAGGTCTGGCTACGCCGCGCGGTTCCGAGCGGCGCGCATCTTCTGGAGTGCCTTGGCCTCGATCTGACGGGCGCGCTCGCGGGTGATCCCGAGCCGGCGGCCGACTTCTTCGAGCGTGTACTCGAGTTCCGTGCCGAGACCGTAGCGAAGTCGCATCACTTCCTTTTCACGATCCGTCAGCGGCGCCATCGCGCGTTCGACTTCGTCGGCCATCTGCCCGCGCATCGCGGCTTCTTCAGGCGACTGCGCCGCAATGTCTCTGATCAGGTCGGCGAGTCGCGTGTCGTCGTTCTCCCCGACCGTCGCCTCCAGTGAGGACGGCGTGCGAGCCGCTTCGAGCAGGAGCTGCACCTTGCCGAGCGGCATCCCCATCTTCTCGGCGATCTCCTGCGGCGTCGGATCCCGGCCCAGGTCGGCCGCCAGCGTTCGGCGCTCCTTCTGCAGCTTCGTGAGCGACTCCATCACGTGCACCGGGAGGCGGATGGTGCGGCCGTAGTCAGCCACCCCGCGCCCGACCGCCTGCCGCACCCACCACGTCGCATACGTCGAGAACTTGAAGCCACGCCGGAACTGGAAGCGATCGACCGCCTTCATCAGGCCGATGTTCCCTTCCTGGATCAGGTCGAGCAGCGACAGTCCGCGATTCGAGTAGCGCTTTGCGATCGAGACGACGAGCCGGAGGTTGGCCTCGAGCAGCTCGCGCTTGGCTTCGTTCACCACGTCTTCCTGGTCGCGTAGCAGGGCGAAGGCGCGGCAGAAGCGCCGCCGCGGCATACCGGCGCGTTTCTCGAGCTCGTGACGCCGGGCCGTCCGCTCGGATGCCGGGTGCTTCTCGAGCTCATCGAAGCCGCGGTTGATATCCCGCAGTTCGCGGATGATCTGGTCCACCAGCGACGGACGGATCGGGAGGCTCCGCATCTCCTTCTCTATGGTCGCGTTCGATTCGCGGATGCTGCGAATGTAGCTGGCGCGGGTGGCCGCCGTGGATCGGCGGTCCTCGCACTTCTGCCGGCAGTCGGCCACTTTTTTCTGGGCGTTCCGCATCCGCTGGAAGGCCGCCAGAACGGGCGTAACGTTCTCTTCCTTCAGCTCGCCGCCGTCGAGCAACAGGATCAGTTCGGCGGCCGGCGCCTTGCCTTTCTTGACTTCGGCGGCCAGGCTCAGCAGTGTGTCCAGCGCGCACGGGATCGTGCCGAGTGCGGCTTGAACGGATCCTCGTGCCTCCTCGATCCGCTTGCCAATCTCCTGCTCCTGTTTCGCAGTGAGCAGCTTCCTCTGACCGACCGTTTTTAGATACAGACGTACGAGGTCTATGTCTTCGCGTGAGACACCAGCCTCGAACTTCCCCTCATCCTCGCCGGCCTTTGCACCATCGTCCTCACCATCGGCCGACTCTTCCTCCTCCTCCTCCTCCTCCTCGCGCTCGCGGCGCCGGCCCTCGATGGCCTCGATGTCGTCCTCAGCGATGAGCCGGTCTGGCGGCAAGACGACCGATTCAGGCTCGTCGCCGTCGGCCCCGGGCATGAGCCCGAACTCGTGCGCCCGCTCACGCCAGTCGAGGACGTGGGCGTTGTTCTCCGGCTCTTCCCAGTCGATCAGGGAGGTATTGCTCGACTCGTCCTTACGAGGTCGTCCCGGCTTCCGCGGCATGCATGTGGTTGTTGCAAGCCCGTTGCCTAACTTGGATTTAACGGAAGGGCACGGATTCACGGAAACACGGATCTCCACGGAACACGAATTCTCACGGAATGCAGCTCCTACGGGTGAGCTGATTCGGGCGGTTCTGACG
>JACDDJ010000606.1 GCA_013817065.1 Acidobacteriota bacterium | reverse complement strand
AGTACGGCCTCGAGTCGCGCCCGCGTCGGGTTGTTCGTCCGCGAGTAGTCGAAGCCGCGGTTTACGCCAGGTTCGTCCTGCTCGAAGGTGGAGGTCTGAAAGATCGGGGCGACCAGTGATCCTGTGCCCGGTTCCGATGGCTGCCCAGCGTGAATAGTGCGTGTCGAGAATTCCATGATGAGACTCCTGTCAGGCGACGGCTGATTCGGGATGAAGGTTGTCGGTGGTGATGAGGGTTCCCGGGCCACCCCCGATGGCGCTGATGATCAAGTCGAGTTCGTGGTCGCGCCCGGCAATCAGGGCCTTGCGCTGCACGAGTTCGCAGCCCGCGTCGGCCATCTGGACGGCGCGGTCGTAGCTGAGGACGGGTACTTGCACGGCGCCGGGGTCCAGCTTCGGATCCGCGGTGAAGTATCCGGGGACGTCCTTGAGGAGCTCGCACCGGACCGCACCGAGGCCGGCGGCGAGGAGCACGGCGGTCAGGTCAGAGCCACCGCGGCCGAGGGAAACAATCCCGTCGCCGCGCTCGCGTGCGAGAAAGCCAGGCACGATGACGACATCGTGATCGGCGAGGACGGCGCGAAGGCGCAGTGGACGGATCTGCGCTTCCAACGAGTCTTCGTCCTTCACTATTCCGGCCTGGTGCACGTTGACACCCAACGCGTTGACGCCGCGTGCATGAAGCGCAAGGGCCAGCAACGCCGTGGACCGCAGTTCGCCGGTCGACCACAGGAGATCGAGGGCCGCCGGATCGGGCGTTTCGACGAAATCACGCGCGGTCTCGAGCAGTGCGTCGGTGTCGCCCAGTTCCGCCGACACCACCGCGACGATGACATGGTGCGGATCGGCGGCGATGCGGCTGGCGAGGAAATCCGCTGCGCGCCGATATCCGCTGCGACCGGTCAGCACCGAGCCGCCAATTTTGACGACGATGATCGGGCGGCTCATGGTTCGACCTCGAGCGCCCGGAGTGATGAGGCTGTGCATCCAGCGGCCCCACAGAGCGCCGCCAGCGCCCGCTCGACCACGGTGCGCCGCGCCGGCCACAGGAGCAGCGAGCGCACTTCACGTCCGCCGTCGGAGTGCGTGGAGGTCGTGCGCGATGCGAACAAGCCGTGTGACGCCAGGAGGTCGGCGACATCCGTTGCGCCCGGCAGGCGCGCGGCGTCCAGCGTTACCAGCCAACCGGTGGCTGGCGCCGTTACGGATCCGCTCTCGACTCTTGCGGGAACACGCCCCACGCCTGCGAGCGCCTCGTCCACATCATCCAGTACCGTTGCGGCGGTGATCTCGGGGCCGGCGCCAGGGCCCTGGAAGATCAGGCGGCCGCCGGGCGAGCGCAGGACGATCGCGTTCTCAACGCCATTCACGGTGGCGAGAGGATGAGTGTGCGGAACAAACGCCGGCCCGACGAAGGCGTCCACGGCTCCCTCGGTCCAGTCAGCTGAAACCACCGGCTTGATCGCGCCCCCGAGCTCGCGCGCGTGCACAGCCTGCCCACCACCGATCGCGTCCAGGCCACGGGTCTCGATCGCGTCGAGCGGCACCGAGACGTGTGCGAAGTGCTGCAGCAGGAGCGCGAGCTTGTCGCGGGCGTCGATGCCCTGGACGTCATCACGCGGGTCCGGCTCGGCGTATCCACGGCGTTGAGCGTCCGCAAGCGCGTCCGCGACGGTGACGTTGGCGGTCGCGCAGCGGGTCAGGATGAAGTTGCTGGTGCCGTTGAGGATCCCCAGCAGCGACCTCACGTTCGCGGCCCGTGGACGACGGTTGAACGTGCCGAGGAACGGGACGCCTGCAATGACGGCGGCTTCGTATAGTAGCGGCGTGTTGGTCCGGTGCGCCGCTTCGCGCAGCTCGGCGCCATGGTGGGCAAGAAGCGTCTTGTTCGCCGTGACGACGGGGATGCGCTTCTGCAGCGCCTCGAGGACGAGTGAGCGCGCCGGCTCGGTCCCGCCGAGGAGTTCGACCAGGACGTCCGGCTCCGATTGCAGGATCAGCCTCGCCTCGTCCGTGAGTGGCGGAAGGTCCAGCGGGCGCGGCCGGCTCGTGTCGCGCACGAGGGCAGCAGTGATGTGAAGCGCCTGCGTCGCTGCGGGCGCGGTCCTCGACAGAGTGGCGAACGCGCGTCCAACGGTTCCGCAACCGAGCAGCGCTACTCGCGCGGTTTCGACAGCAATCGACATCGACGTCTCCAAGCGAGCCGAGCCGCCTGGAACGCTACAACACGTCGACGGTCGTTAACGCGTCGCATCGGTCCACATAGTGCGGACCGTCACGACGTGTCGAAAACGTCGAGTGCTGCCCGCGCGAGGGCGCACATCAGCCGTAGAAAGTGAGAGCGAAGCTTGTCAGAGACCGGGATGGTCTGCCGAGGCTCTTATCTCTCCCGTTTATCGGGCAGGAAGAAGCACCGGGGCTCTCGCGCCTGGTTGCTGTGGCTTCGAAGGGCCTGTTCCCTCAGCCACTCTGGATAAGCGTCCGCAGCGAGTGCGAACAACGACAGCGTAGGACAGAGCCGGGGAACGTGTCAAGTGTCCGCTTGATCTACGATGTCTGCTCACCGCACGAATGATCGCGAGGGGAGAGACGTGTCGCTACCGGTCTGGGGATTCATCGTCGTCACCGCGCCGCTCGTTCTAAGTCCGGGCGCGACGACCGCCGTGGTCCTGCGCAACAGCATCGGCGGCGGCGCGCGTGCAGGGCTCTTCACCGCGCTCGGTGCGAACAGCGGATCGGCGTGTTACGGCTTACTGTCGGCGTTTGGTTTCGCTCTGGCGCTGCAGCGGTGGCCCTCGGTGTGGCTTCTCTTGCGCTGGGCGGGGGTCGCTTACTTGACGTGGCTCGGGTTGCAGTCGCTGCGCCGCGTCGTTCGGGCTCCGGTCGCTACAGGAAGTGCGTCCACCGAACGTCCACTTGACGGCTGGCGCAGCTTCACGTCCGGCTATCTCACAAACGTCCTCAACCCGTCGCTTGCCGCGTTCTACTTGGTGATCGTCCCGCAGTTCGTGCCGCGTGATGCGCCGTTTGCGTGGAGCGTGATGACGCTGATGCTGGTGCACATCTCGATGGCGTTTCCCTGGCACACGACGTGGGCGATCGCAGGCGCCACGCTCGCCCGCGTCCTCTCCCGTCGTCGTCCACGCCAGCTGCTCGATGCAGCGACGGGCGTTGCCCTGATCTGGCTGGCAGCAAAAGTTGCGCTGTAGGGAACTGACGCTGAGGGTGCGGAGGGACTGACGTTGAGGGTGCGGAGGGACTGACGCTGAGGGTGCGGAGGGACTGACGTCGAGGGTGCGGAGGGACTGACGTCGAG
>JACDDJ010000605.1 GCA_013817065.1 Acidobacteriota bacterium | reverse complement strand
CCGGTCTTGGCGACGCCCTTCTCGAAGGCGAAGGTGTGGCCCTCGCGATCGACCTCGATCGGGGTCGGGTGCCCAAGCATCCGACACACGTCGTTGAAGTGCGATTGCGCGGCCGCCTTCTCGGTGTGGGCGATATGGCGCCACTTTGCCTGAAACTCGGCAACGTTCATGGTGCGGGATTGTAGAGCACCGGCCAGTGCCGCGCGATGGGCTCGGTCACCGCGCGACGTTGATCTGCTTGTCGGCGACGTTGAGTTGCATGGACAGCGGTGCCGAGAAATCCCATCATTCCGGGCGTTTCTGGACGCCGTAGACTATATTGGAAGGTACAGGGCGAGACACTCAATCAGCGGGTTCAGGGTTCGAGTCCCTGGCGGCTCGCGGCCTTCCAAAACACAAAACAGTACGCCAGAACGCCCTCTCGGTGGCCATCCCACGGGGCACAATGCGTAGCTTTGGCGCATACTTCGCCGATGGTGAGCTCATCAGGACAGACGGTCGCTGGCCTCCCGCTTCTTGCGACCAAGCTCTACATCCCCAAGTGGCGACCCGGGCTGGTGTCGCGCCCGAGCCTGATCGAGCGACTGAACCAGGGGAACGCGCGGAAGCTGACGCTCGTCTCGGCGCCGGCGGGGTACGGCAAGACGACGCTGCTCGCCGAATGGCTGGACGCTACCCCGGCGAGCGAACGGCCCGCGGCATGGGTGTCCCTCGATCAGAGCGACAATGACCCCGCGCTCTTCTGGACCTACGTCATCACCGCGCTGCAGACGATGCGGTCCCGGGTGGGTGTGAACGCCCTCTCCGTATTGAATGCGCCTCAGCCTCCACCGATCGAGGCGGTCTTGACCATCTTGATCAATGAACTCACCGAGATCGAGGACGACTTCACGCTTATCCTCGACGACTTCCATCTGATCGATGCCCAGCCTGTCCACGGCGGAATCGCCTTTCTTCTTGACCATCTGCCGCCACAGTTGCACCTGGTGATTGCCAGCCGTGCCGACCCACCCTTGCCCCTTGCCCGCCTCCGAGCGCACGGCGAATCGATCGAGCTCCGAGCCTCCGACCTGCGTTTCACCTCCGAGGAGGCGGCTGCGTTCCTCAACGACGTGATGGGGCTGGACCTCTCGGCAGGGGACGTGGCGGCCCTGGAGACACGGACCGAAGGGTGGATCGCCGGACTCCAGCTGGCGGCGCTCTCGATGCAGCGGCGAGACGACGTTCCCGGATTCATACGAGCGTTCGCCAGCGATGACCGCTACATCGTGGACTTCCTGGTTGAAGAGGTGCTGCAGCGTCAGCCAGAACGTGTCCGGAGCTTCTTGCTGCAGACCTCCGTTCTCGACAGGCTGAGTGGACCATTGTGCGATGCCGTCACCGGCCGGGAGGACGGCAAAGTGGTCTTGGGGGCCCTGGAGCGAGGCAACCTGTTTGTCGTGCCGCTGGATGACAAGCGGCACTGGTATCGCTATCACCACCTCTTTGCGGACGTTCTCCGGATGCACGCGACCGAGGAGCAACCCGATCAGGTCGCTGTCCTCCATCAGCGAGCAAGCGCGTGGCATGAGCACAACGGCCTGCGATCCGACGCGGTCCGCCACGCCCTCGCCGCCGAGGACTTCGAGCGAGCGGCGGGTCTCGTCGAGATGGCGGCGCTCGCGATGCTCGGCAGTAGTCAGGAGGCTACGCTGCATGGCTGGCTGACGGCGCTGCCGGACGAGGTGGTCCGCGCCAGACCCGTGCTCAGCGTGTACTTCGCCTTTGCGTCTTTCAGCCGCGACGGGTTGGACGCCGCCGAAGCCCGCCTTCGGGACGCCGAGCGGTGGCTGGACTCGTCAGCGGGCGTGAGCGAACCCCCACCGGGCGAGATGGTCGTCGTGGACGACGTGGGATTCAAGTCGCTGCCGGGTACGATCGCCGTGGCCCGTGCCTATCGGGCCGGTGCGCTCGGCGATGTGGCCGGCATGGTGATGTACGCTCGGCGGGCAATCGACCTCTTGCCTGAAGGCGACGATTTGTGGCGCGGCGCGGCGGCCTCGGTCCTAGGGATCGGGTACTGGAACAGCGGCGATCTGGAGCCAGCCTACCGGAGCTTTGCCGAAGGCAGGACTCGTCTGCAGATGGCCGGCCTCACCCAGTTCCAGATCATCAGCGCCCATATCCTGGCGGACATACGGATCGCGCAAGGTCGTCTGCACGAGGCGGAACGAATCTATGAGCAGTCATTACGGTTGGCGACGGAGCACGGCGATCCGGACTGGGGAACGTCGGACCTGTATGTGGGGTTGAGCGACCTGCACCGAGAGCGTAATGATGTGGAAGCCGCCACCCAAAACCTGCTGAAAAGCAAGGAACTGGGCGAGCACGCCGGGTTACTGGATACGCGCCATCGCTGGTACGTGGCGATGGCACGCATCAAGGAGGCCCAAGGAGATTTTGACGGCGCGCTCGACCTGCTCGACGAGGCGGAGCGCCAGTATGTCAAAGGCGCCGATCCCGACGTGCGTCCCGTCGCGGCGTTGAAGGCGCAGGTGTGGGTCGCGCAGGGCAGGCTCGCTGAAGCCTTGGGCTGGGCGCGTGAGCGGAGCCTCTCGGTTGATGACGACCTCAGCTACCTGCGTGAGTTCGAGCATATCACCCTGGCGAGAGTGCTCATCGCCCAATCTAAGAGCGGACGGGAATCTCGCTCCATTCATGAGGCGGTTGGACTTCTGGAGCGCCTCCTGAAGGCGGCGGACGAAGGCGAGCGGACCGGCAGCGTGATCGAAATCCTGGTGCTGCAGGCGCACGCTCATGCGGCGCGGGGCGACTTCCCGCGTGCGCTCGCACCGCTCGAGCGTGCCCTACTCCTGGCCGAACCCGAGGGCTACGTCCGAATCTTCGTGGCCGAAGGGGAGGTGATGCAAACCCTCCTACGCCACGCCGCCGCCGCGGGCACCACCCCCTCGTATACCCGGCGTCTGCTGTCGTTCTTCGACACGCCAGCGTGCCTTGTTTCCACACCGGCTCAGACCACGGCCGCTGATCTCGCCGAGCCGCTCACGGCGAGGGAGGTCGAGATCCTACGCCTGATCGCGGCGGGAATGAGGAATCATGAGATCGCCGATCTTTTGTTCATCAGTGTGTCCACGGTGAAGCGTCACATCGCGAACACCTACGGCAAGCTGGGCGCCAGTCACCGCACCGAGGCGATCGCGCGGGCAAACGAGCTGAACCTGCTGTAATACAGCCTTCGGTTGATCCGTTGAGCCGGGCCCCTTCACCGTCATTCTGAGGAACGAAGAATCCCCGCGCGAAGCGCTCGCCGTCGAAGAC
>JACDDJ010000079.1 GCA_013817065.1 Acidobacteriota bacterium | reverse complement strand
CTCCGCGACCGCGTCGCGTTCGTGCTCTCCTTTGGCGGTCACGGCGATCTGCCGCGGACGCTGCAGTATCTCTGCACCGGCGCCTCGCCAGGCGGCGCCACGCTCCCGCCCCATGACTACGGGAGCGCGATCATCCTGCTCGGTGTCGCGGACCGGATCGTCCCGCCGGCGCAGGTTCGTCCGCTGGAGGAAGCGATCCTCACGTTCCTGCACGCTTCGCACGTGGACGCGTGGGACAAGGCGGCAGCGGAGCGCGAGTTCGCACGGGCGAAGGGCCTCGCCGCGGATCTGGGCGAGCCGGCGCGGACGCTGATGAATTACGTCAACACGCGGGACGTGGCGCGGCTGGGACCGCTGCTGCTGCCGCACGTCGGAGAATTTGGAGGACACGAGGCGCTGTCGCCATCGAGGGCGCCGGTGCCCCCGTTCCCGGTATACCTGCTGCACGGCCTCGACGACAACGTGATCCCGGCCGCCGAGTCCGCCCTGCTTGCCGAGACGTTACGTGGCCGGGGCGGGAACGTCTGGCGACTCGCGACCCCGATGATCACCCACGCCGAGGTCGATCACTCCGCGGCCCTGGACTCGGTCTGGATGCTCGTGAGGTTCTGGGCGAACCTGCTTTCCGAGTAAGGCCGGTCTTGATCCCCGGCGTCCGCTGCGGCTCGGCCGGCTTGCGTTTCGCGGGTTCGAGCGCAGCCTCGCGCTTCAGTGCCGCGACTTCCTTTTCGCTCAGATCACGGAACTCACCCGGACGGATGTCCTCGTCGGTGATCGGTCCGATGCGGACGCGCTTCAACCGGCTGACGGGATGGCCGACCGCCTCGCACATCCGGCGGACCTGGCGATTACGTCCTTCGTGGATCAGCACTGAAAGGATCGCGTCACCACCGCTCGATGACTCGACCTGCTTGATGATCTCGATCTGCGCCGGCCCGGTCTTCCGTCCGTCGAGCACGACGCCCCGCGACAGGCGATCGCGTGTCTCTTCGGTCGGGACCCCGCGCACGCGAACGTGGTACTCGCGAGGCACCGCGTGACTCGGGTGCATCAGCTTCTCGGCCAGATCGCCGTCGCTCGTCAGCAGTAGAAGCCCTTCGGACTCGTAGTCCAGCCGGCCGACCGGGTAGATGTACTCGCGCACACCGCCCTTGAGCAACAGGTCGTTCACCGTCGGACGCTGCTCGGGATCCATCCGGCTGGTGATGTAGCCGCGCGGCTTGTACATCAGGATGTAGCGGCGCCGGCCCGCGATCTTGACGCGCCGGCCGTCGACGCGGATGTCGTCCGTGTCGGGATCAGCCTTGGATCCCAGTTCAGTCACCGGCTTGCCGTTGACCGTGACGCGGCCCTCCACGATCAGCGTCTCGGCGGCGCGCCGCGACGAGATGCCGGCAGTGGAGAGAATTTTCTGAAGGCGAGTTTGCATCCCGACTCAGTGTATCTGCTCGTCTGCGCCCGGCGGCTCTTCGTCGAGGGCGATTTCCTCGACGACGGGCTCGGGCGCACCGGCGTTGCTACCAGCGTCGGATTCATCGAACGGCAGGGGCGACGTCGTGACGGTCGGCTCGGCGAGCGCCATCGGCAACTCGAAACCGAGCGCGTCCGACAGCTCTTCCACCTTCGGCAGATCGCTCAAGTCGTTGAGACCGAAGCGTTCGAGGAAGTCGCGGGTGGTGGCATACATGAAGGGACGCCCGACCACCTGCTTGCGACCGACGGTCTTGATCAGGTGTCGATCGACCAGCGTCGAGAGCACGCCGCCGCTGCTGCTGACGCCGCGGATCTCGGCGATCTCGGCCGCGGTCACCGGCTGCTTGTAAGCAATGACCGCCAGCGTTTCGAGCGCCTGAACCGACAGCTTGCTGCTCGTGCGCTCGTGAAAGAGCTTGCGGACCCACTCGTGCAGCTCGGGACGCGTCACGATCTGGTAACCGCCGGCGATCTCGATCAGCTGCAGGCCGCCGACCCGTTCGTAGTCGGCGCGCACCGCGGTCAGCGCCGCATCGACGTCCTCGCGCGGTTCACCGTCCAGCAGCTTGTAGAGCGCCTTGGGCGTCACCGGCTCGGGCGATGCGAAGATCAGGGCTTCGACGATGGGCTTTAGATGGTCTGACATAACTTCACCGGTCGGGGTCTTGGGGGTCCTTCTCCGCGTTCGCCGCGGCCGCGGCCTCGGCTTTGGCCTCATCGGCCATCGCCTGCGCCACTTCGTCGGCAAGGCGGACGATGTCGGCGTGCTTCTGCTCCGGATCGCCGAGTGGCTTCGGTGCGTCCGCGGGACGGGCGCGCTTGTAAATACGGATCGGCCCGACCACCCCGGATTGGAAGACGCGCACCAGCTTGAGCCGGATCATCTCCAGCATCGCGAGGAACGTGACGATCAGTCCGGCACGCGACTCGACGTCGGAGAACAGCTCCTCGAACCCGCACGCCTCCGTCTCTGACAGCCGCGCCATCAACTGCTCGATGCGATCTTCGATCGGGATCTGCTCGCTCGGCAGGTAGACCTTCGGGCGCTGCTTGGCGCGCTCGACGACATTGCGGAAGGCGCTGATCAGGCTGAAGAGATCGACCTCGACTTCCGGCTCCGGCGCCTCACCGGCAATCTCCGCGATCGGGCCGTCCGGCCGCGTCCACTGCGCGCTGCGCAGCGTTTCACGTTCGTGGAGCAGTTCGGCGGCGGCCTTGAACTTCTGGTGCTCGAGGAGCCGGCGCACCAGCGCTTCACGGGGATCCTCTTCAGGATCCTCCTGCGCCGGGTCCGCTCTCGGCAGCAGCAGGCGCGACTTGATGTGGATCAGCGTTGCCGCCATGACGAGGAATTCCCCGGCCACGTCCAGGTTCATCTCCGTCATCAAGTCGATGTATTCCAGATACTGCCTGGTGATCGCGGTGATCGGGATGTCGTAGATGTCCACCTCGTGACGCCTGATGAGATGAAGCAGCAGGTCGAGCGGCCCCTCGAAGTTCTCGAGCCGGACCGGGTAGTTCTCGAGGATCGATTCGAAATCCTCGTGCATGTTGGCGCTCATCGGTAGTTCAGCTTCGCGGCAGCGCGAACCCGCTCCATCGTGTGCTGCGCGATCTCCCGCGCCTTGCGCGAGCCTTCGTGCAGGATGTCGCGCAGCGTATCGGGACGGGCGATCAGTTCGTTGCGCCTCGCTCGCATCGGGTCGAGATAGGTGTTCAAGGCCGCCGCGAGCTTCTTCTTCACCTCGACGTCGCCGACCGTCCCCCTGCGATACCGCGCCTTCAGATCCTCGACCTCGGCCAGATTCGGATTGAACGCGTCGTGGTAGATGAACACCGGGTTGCCTTCGACGGTGCCCGGGACGTCGGCGCGAACTCGCTTTGGATCGGTGTACATCTGCATGACCTTCTTCCGCACCGTCTCGCCATCGTCCGCGATGTTGATCGCGTTGCCGTAGCTCTTCGACATCTTGCGATTGTCGAGCCCGGGCAGACGGGCGAACTTCGTCAGCAGCGGCTTTGGCTCGACAAAAAGCTCGCCGTAGAAGTTGTGATACCGGCGGACGATCTCGCGGCTCAACTCGAGGTGCGCGACCTGGTCCTCACCGACCGGCACGTACTGGGCGTCGTAGATGATGATGTCGGCGGTCTGCAGCAGCGGATAGCCGAGGAATCCGAGCGTCGAGAGATCTTTCTCGGTGAGCTGGTCGATCTGCTCCTTGTAGGTCGGGACTCGCTCCAGCCACGGGATCGGGACCGTCATCGAGAGAAGCAGGAACAACTCGGCGTGCTCCGGCACCAGCGACTGCACGAAGATGGTGCTCCGCTCGGGATCGAGGCCACCGGCGATCCAGTCCGCCACCATGTCATACGCGTTCTCGACGATGCCGGAGGTGTCGGCGTAGTCGCTGGTGAGGGCGTGCCAGTCGGCGACGAAATAGAAGCAGTCGTACTGGTCCTGCAACGCGGACCAGTTGTCGAGCGCACCGACCAGGTGCCCCAGGTGCAGCTTTCCAGTCGGGCGCATACCGGAGACGACCCGGGGTTTGCCCGCCGCAGCTTGACCGATGGTGGACGTCACAGCATCAACCTTAGAAGAAACTTGTAAGGCGGATCGACGATCTGCCACAGAATCCCGGACAACATCAGGGCGTAGAGAATGATGAACCCGTACTGGCGCATCCCCTGCAGGAGACCCCCCATCGAGTCCGGCAGCAGCCCCGCCAGCACGTTGCCGCCGTCGAGCGGCGGGACCGGGATCATGTTGAACACCGCCAGCAACAAGTTGATCGACACTGCCATCAGCAGGATGCGGGCAACCCCCATCTGCCCGGCCTCAGCGAAGCCCCCGACGGCGTGAAATATCGCGGCGGCGATTGCCGCCTGGATCAGGTTGCTGAGCGGCCCGGCGGCAGCCACGATCATGAAGTCCCGCTTCGGGCTGCGTAACTGGCTGGTATTCACAGGCACCGGCTTCGCCCAGCCGAGAATCGGAAAACCACTGAACATCGCCACCAGCGGCAACAGGATCGTCCCGATCGGATCGATGTGGACGATCGGGTTGAACGACACCCGCCCCAGCAGCCGTGCGGTGGGATCCCCGAGCCGGTCAGCCGTCCACGCGTGTGCCCACTCGTGCACCGTCAGCGACACGAGAACGACACCGAAAGACAGGAGTATTGAAGCGATATCCAATGGAGCGCGAGCTACCTATGTGCAAGAAACGCAATAGGTTATCAC
Source organism: Acidobacteriota bacterium (assembly GCA_013817065.1). GTDB lineage: Bacteria > Acidobacteriota > Vicinamibacteria > Vicinamibacterales > 2-12-FULL-66-21 > JACDCA01. The sequence continues at coordinate 6,546 of JACDDJ010000079.1, read as the reverse complement.
GCTCCAGCGGCAAAGTGGGCGAGCACGGCGTCGGCGCATTTGGTGCCGACGACCCGCGCCAGGTCTTCGCGCGTGGCGCGGCGCACTCCCGCGACGCTGCCGAAGGCGGTCAGCAACGCTTTCCGCCGCCTTGGCCCAACCCCGCCGATGTCATCGATCTCCGATCGCAGGTCTCGCCTGGCGCGGGACTGACGATGGAAGGTGATGGCAAACCGGTGCGCCTCGTCGCGGATCCGCTGGATGAGCAGGAGTGCCGGGCTGTCGGTGGGCAACGCGATGCCGTCGATGAGATCCCGCGTGAAGAGCGTCTCTTCCTTTTTCGCGATGCCGACCGCGACCAGGTTCGACAGCCCGAGTTCCTCCAGGGCCTGGTAGGCGGAGGCGAGCTGCCCCTTGCCGCCGTCGATCAGGATCAGGTCCGGGAAGGGCCCACCGTGCTCCAGCAGCTTGCGATATCGCCGCTGGACGACCTGGTGCATGGATGCAAAGTCGTCAAAAATCAATGCTCGCGGGGCCCCACCCCCGCTCGCTGCCGCTGCGCTGCTCGCAGACTCGCGGCTCGCGGCGGCCGCAGGCGCCATCAATGCTCGCGGGGCCCCACCCCCGCTCGCTGCCGCAGGCGCGGGCGAATCAGCACGCTCCCTCGTCCCGGCGGTCTTCGCCATCGGGCGGATCGTGTACTTGCGGTACTCGCTCCGCTTCATGCGGCCGTCTTCGCAGACCACCATCGACGCGACGGTCTCGCTGCCCTGGATGGTGGAGATGTCGAAGCACTCGATCCGGCGCGGCAATGACGACAGCCCCAGCACGGCACGCAGCGTTTCGAGCGCGTCGTAGTTGGCGGTCACGTTCTCGTTGAAGCGCGCCTGGTAAGCGACCGCGGCATTACGCGCCGCCAGGTCGAGCAGGCCGCGCTTCTCGCCGCGCTTCGGCACGCAGATCCTGACGCGGCGGTTGGCCGTGCCCGAGAGCCACCCTTCGATCATCTCGGTGTCGGCGTCGCTGAAGCCGACCGGCAGGTGGACGTCGGGCGGCGCGACGCGGTCCGCATAGAACTGCTGCAGCGCCGCCTGGACGACCTCGGATTCTTCGAGCGCCGTGCTCGCGCCTTCGGTGACGAGTTCCACCCGCTCGACAACCTTGCCGCCACGGACCTGGAAGACCTGGACAACTGCCCCGGCCGGCCCCAGCTTCACGCCGAACGCGTCGCGGTCGCCAAGCTCCGCGGTCGCCATCTTCTGTTGACGATTCTTCAGCGTCTCGATCGTGCGGATTGCGTCCCGCACCTGCGCGGCGCGCTCGTACTCCTCGTCCATCGCCGCCTGGACCATCCGATTCTTGAGGGTCGCGACGAGCTCGTCGTTGCGACCTTCGAGAAAGAGCCGGGTGTGCTCGACCGCCACCCCGTACTCCGCCGGACCGCAGATCTCGCGCACGCACGGCGCGACACATCGCTTGATGTCGTATTCGAGGCACGGCCGGGCGCGGTCACCGGTGATCGCCTCACTGCAGGACCGAATCCCAAACAGCTTGTGCGACAGCGACATCGTCCGGCGCGCCAGGGATGCGGGCAGGAAGGGGCCGGCGTAGAAGTGCTGATCCTTCTCGACTCGCCGTGCGACCAGGACGCGCGGAAAGGCCTCCCCCGTGGTCAACTGGAGGTAGGGATAGTTCTTGTCGTCGCGCAGCAGGATGTTGTATTTCGGCACCCGCTGCTTGATCAGGTGATTCTCGAGCGCGAGCGCCTCGACCACCGAATCGGTCACGATCGTTTCGAGCCGCTGCGCCTCATTCAGCAGCGCGTCGATCCGCGGGCTGATGCCATGCGCGCCGAGGTAGGACCGAACCCGGTCCCGCAGCACCTTGGCCTTGCCGACGTACAGAGTCTCCCCCGCCCCGTTGAAATACAGGTAAACACCGGGTTGTTCGGGCAGACGGCTGATCTGCCCCTTGAGGTCCTGAATCGGCATGCAGTAGACTGCGTTTTTTACCCTGATATGAACCGTTAATTATATCGCGGCACCTACGGAGTCCAGTTCCAGTCCATGTCCTTTACCGGCCTCATCGGGTACATCTGCATGTTCCCACTGCGGGCGATCATCGCTGCGTGCGTGGCGCTGCGGATTCACCCGAACATCCTCACCTTCGTCGGCGTCCTGATCAACGTCGCGGCCGCCTGGGCCCTCGGCCAGGGGCACTTCATCACCGCCGGCGTGATCATGATCGTCGCGAACATCTTCGACTTCATCGACGGCAAGGTCGCGCGCGAACTGAACGCCGAGACTAAGTTCGGCGGCTTCTGGGACTCGGTTATCGACCGCTTCTCCGATATCGCGCTCTTTCTCGGCCTGATCTACCTCTACTCCACGCTCGGCCGGACCGATTACGTGATGATCACCGCCATCACCATGATGTTCGCCATCATGACGAGCTACACCCGCGCCCGCGCCGAGTCGCTGATTGCCAAGTGCAAGGTCGGCTTCATGGAACGGCCCGAGCGCATCGTGCTCTTCATGATCGGTGCCTTCACGAACCGGATGGGCGCCGTGATGTGGGTGATCGGCGTACTCTCGGTGTTCACCGTCGCGGACCGCATCATCTACACCTACCGCGAACTTCGCGACGCCCCGCCGGAGCCCGTAGCATGAAGCCGCTGACGCTGCCGCTGAGGATCCTCTGGAACGCGTTCTTCTGGACCTACGAGCGCAGCACCTGGCAATACGACGTCATGGTGATCGCGATCCTCGCCTTCGTCTGGCTCACGCCCCCCGAACTGCTCAATGACCCGATGGTGACCGACCAGGGACCCATCGCTTGGGCGCTCTCGCTGCTCGACTAACGCCGCGCAGCTCTAACTCCCAAATCCCAACTTCCAACGCCCAACCCCGTGGCGCTCAATCCGAGTTGGGATTTGGTAGTTGGAGATTGGTAGTTGAGCGCGCAGCGCTAGATATCATCGCGCTCGTCGTGTTGCCCGAGGTCCAGCGATTGCCCGGTGAAGTGAATATCGTGCGCGGCAATCTTGTCGCGCAGGACGCGGCGGGCGGCGCCGTGGTAGCTTCTCGGCACGCTCAACTTGCGGCCGAACTCGCGCATGCGATCGATCAGCACGAGCGTCAGGTCCTCGCCTTCCCGCCACGCCATGCCGCCGATGCTCGAGTACTTCACAAAGCCGGCGTCTGACCAGATGCCGTCCTCGTAGAAGCCGCGCCCGATCTTCAGGTGCAGCGGTATCGCATAGCCGTAATAGACCAGCATCATCGACTCGCCGAACACCAGCGTTGGATGCATCCGCAGGAATGCCAGCTTGTAGATGATCAGGGCGCTCAGCGTCGCGCCCAGCACCAGCAGAAGCGGATAGAACGGCGGCCGTTTACCGGGCCATACCAGCACAGCCGAAGACTTTAGACGGAGAAAACGGATGAACTGAAAAAACAGCCGGAGGTTGGCCAGCAGGAATCCGACGCCGAGCATGAACAGCAGTCGCGACAGGTCCAAAGCTCCCCCACGGTGTTAGACACCGCCGGCAGCGGAAGGTTTCCGCCCGAGCTGATCTACTGGCCGAGCCGCGGATCGAAACAGTGGCGGCAGCGGGCCTCGTACGTCCCCTGCGCCCCGACCAGCACCCGCTCGCTGCTGGCAACGAGCCGCTGCGTATGGTTGGCCGGCGAGCCGCACACCATGCAGATGGCGAGTGTCTTCGTGATGTACTCGGCAATGGCCAGCAGCTGCGGGATCGGTTCGAACGGCTTGCCGAGATAGTCCTGGTCGAGGCCGGCGACGATGACCCGTTTGCCCTGGTCGGCCAGGGTGCTGCACACGGCTGGCAGCTCGACGTCGAAGAACTGCGCTTCGTCCACACCGACGACCTCGGTGTCGGGGAGTACCTGCTCGAGCAGCTCGCGTGACGAGGACAGGTTCACCGACGCAATCCGCATCTCGCTGTGCGAGATGATGTGGTCCTCGCCGTAGCGGTTGTCGATGTTCGGCTTGAAGATCTGGACCTTGCGGCGGGCAATCTGCGCCCGGCGCAGACGGCGAATGAGCTCTTCGCTCTTTCCGCTGAACATGCTGCCGGCGATCACCTCGATCCACCCCGCCCCGGGACGGGATTGCGTGACCTCCATCACCAGGCCTCTGAATGACGCCGGCCTGGATGGAAGATGCGGCCTTTCATCATCCTGCTACGCTCTCGACAGATACTCGCCCGTATCGGTGCTGACCCGCACCGTGTCCCCGGTATTCACAAACGGCGGGACGTTGACGACCAGGCCCGTCTCCAGCGTTGCCGGCTTGATCTGGTTGCTGGCGGTGGCGCCCTTGATCCCGGGCGCGGTGTCGACCACCTTCAAATCGACGGTCGGCGGCAGCTCAATCCCGACCGGCTCACTACCATAGAACTCCACCGCGATGGTGGCGTCGGGCATGATGTAGTTCACGGACTCGCCGAGCGCTTCTTCCGAGATCTGTGTCTGCTCGTAGGACGCGGTGTCCATGAAGTGGTACGAGTCACCGTCCTTGTACAGATACTGCATCTGCTTCTCGTCGAGGACGGCGCGCTCGACCGTGTCTTCCGAGCGCAGCTTCTGATCGGCCAGCGCGTTGGTCCGGATATTCCGGAACCGCACCCGGACGAACCCGCGAAGATTACCCGGCGTCACATGCTGCAGATCGAGGACGCGCAGAAGATCGTCCCCCATCTTGATGAGCATGCCCTTCTTCATTCGTGTCGCTTGTAGAGAACTCATGGTGACCCCAAAACCTACGAATCGTATACCATCGAGGCTATGCCTGTGAATCCGTGGCGCGATCTGCGCGCGTGGCAGGAGCGGCTCGAACGGCTCTCCTCGCATCACGCCGACAGCTGGACCCCCGCCATCGACGTCTACGAAACCGCCGACCGCTACATCGTCGCGGCGGAACTCCCGGGCATGGCGCGCGACCAGATCGAGCTCGCGATGGCGGATTCGCAACTGACCATCCGTGGCCAGCGCGTCGGACGTTCGGCCGAGGACGTCCACTTTCACCAGGTCGAACGCGGACACGGCGCCTTCTTGCGAACGTTTGCTTTCAACGACAAGATCGACATCGACGCCGTTACGGCCGACCTGACCGACGGCGTGCTGACCGTGACGCTTCCCAAGGTGCCGGCGGCCCCCCGCCGCACGATTGAAGTGCGATGACCGGTACCTCGCCCATGACCCGACGCCTTGTCGTCTTCCTGTTGTTTTTCACCACCGGCATCGCCGTCGGGATGGTTCTGACCGGGCGCATGCGCACGACCGAGGACGCGATCGCCCAGCCGCAGTCGGCGCAGCCGATCGACCGGCCGGCCATCACCGGAGGCGCCCAGTCGCTGCCGGACCTGACCGGCATCGCCGAGCGCGCCGTCCGGGCAGTCACGAGCATCACCACCACGTCCACCGTCCGCTCGCCCGTGGCGGTCGACCCGTTCGGCTTCTTCTACCGCGACGAGATGATCGAACGGCGGGCGCAGAGCCTCGGCTCCGGGGTCATCGTCTCGGCCGACGGCTACGTGGTGACGAACAACCACGTCATCGAGACGCGCGGGTCGCGGCCGCAGGTTTCTGTCATCCTTGCCGACAAGCGTGAGTTCGTCGCGACGGTGGTCGGCACCGACGAACAGACCGATCTCGCGGTTCTCAAGATCGATGCGCGGGACCTGCCCACCCTCGCCTGGGGCGACTCAGGTCATCTCAAGGTCGCCGAATGGGTCCTCGCGATCGGGAATCCGTTCGGGGTCTTCAGCCAAACGGTCACGCTCGGGATCGTCAGTGCCACCAGCCGCAACGTGGAAGGCCTCGGGACCTACGAGGACTTCATCCAGACCGACGCGGCGATCAATCGCGGCAACTCGGGCGGGGCGCTGATCAACGCACGAGGCGAACTCGTCGGGATCAATTCGGCCATTTACAGCGAGACGGGCGGATACCAGGGGATCGGCCTCGCCGTCCCGAGCAATCTCGTGCGCAAGACGATGGACGAGTTGATCAAGAATGGCATGGTCAAGCGCGGCACGATGCTGGGGATCCAGTTGCAGGCGATGAACGATGCCATTGCCCGGCAGGTTGGCGCGCCGGACGCGAAGGGCGCGCTGGTCTCTCGCCTGGATCCGCAATCAGCGGCATACGGGGCCGGGCTGCGGCCCGGCGACGTGATCGTCGCGATCAATGGCACGAACCTCGAGAGCGCGCAGCACTTCCTCAAGCTGCTTGGCGACAGCGAAGTTGGCAGCACCGCGACCCTGACCATCATTCGCGACGGCCGCCGGGCGACCGCGCGCGTGCCGGTCGAGCAGGCGGTGCCGTCCCGCCGGCGCGTCCGCTGACCGCGGCACTGCCGACCGCGTAGAAACGCCAGGGCCTGTCGACGCCGAGATTGATGCCGATCCGCGGACTTGCCGCGATCGGACGGGACGGCAGGCCCGCGCCTTCAATCCTCAAGTCCGACTGGACGAGATCCCGCAGGTTCTGAATCAGAGAGATCCCGAGCGCCCGCGTCAAATTGCCGGGGCCGCGACAGAGC
>JACDDJ010000078.1 GCA_013817065.1 Acidobacteriota bacterium | reverse complement strand
GACCTGGACCGATCAGGATTTTCCAACCGCGCAGTTCTACAACGTCGTCACCACGACGCATGTGCCGTATCACGTCTGCGGCGCGCAGCAGGACAACAGCACAGCATGCGTCCCGAGCACGGGCGGCGCGCTTTACGACGTTGGCGGCGGTGAGAGCGGCTACATCGCACCCGATCCGGAAGACACCGACGTGTTCTACGCCGGCAGCTACGGCGGACTGCTGACCCGGATCAACCGGCGGACCGGCGAGCGTCGCAACATCAACGTGTGGCCCGATAATCCGATGGGCCACTCGGCGAGCGACATGACCGAACGCTTCCAGTGGACGTTTCCGATCGTGATCGCGCCGACGAATCCGAACGTGCTGTATGTCACGTCGCAGCACGTATGGCGCTCCACGAACGAAGGCCAGAGCTGGGAAAGGATCAGCCCCGATCTGACGCGTCACGACCCGTCGACGATCGGACCCTCAGGTGGGCCGATCACGCTCGATCAGACCGGTGTCGAGACCTATGCGACCGTGTTCACGCTGGCGCCAAGCCCGGTCGACGGGAACGTGATCTGGGCCGGGTCCGACGATGGCGTTGTGCACGTGACCAGGGATGGCGGCAAGAACTGGCAGAAGGTGACGCCGGACGGACTGCCGGACTTCACGCGTATCAGCCTGATCGACGCGTCGCCGCATGCCGCGGGCACCGCGTACCTCGCCGGCAATCGGTATCAGCGCGGCGACCCCGCGCCGTACGTCTACAAGACGTCCGACTATGGCAAGAGCTGGTCGAAGATCACCGCCGGGATCCCGGGTGATGACTTTCCGCGGACGATTCGTGAAGACAAGGTTCGCAAAGGCCTGCTGTTCCTCGGCACCGAGCAGGGCATCTTCGTGTCGTTCAACGACGGCGGGCAGTGGCAGTCACTCCGAGGGGATCTCCCGGTCACGCCCGTGCACGGCATCGCGGTGAAGGACAACGACCTGGTGATCGGCACGCATGGACGCTCCTTCTACATCCTCGACAACATCTCGGTGTTGCGCCAGGCGAATGCGGCGATGACCAACGAGCCGCTCGTCCTCTTCGATCCCGCGGACGCGGTGCGTTCGGTGTCGCGCAGCGTGATGATCGATTACTACCTGAAGGCACCGGCCGACAAGGTCACGATCGACATCCTGGATCCGGCGGGGAAGGTGATCCGCACCTACAGCGGACCGCAACCGCCGCAGGCCGCGGCGCCGGACCGTCCGGCGGAGATGGAGGAAGGCGAGGCCGCGCCGCGGCAGGCGCCGGCAGCGCGCGTCACCGCGACCGCAGGCATGAACCGCTTCATGTGGGACATGCGGTATCCCAACGCCGTCGACTTCCCCGGCATGATCATGTGGGCGGCCAGCACGCGTGGTCCGGCAGCGCCGCCGGGACGTTACCAGGTTCGCGTGGCCGCCGGTGGCGTGACCAAGACGCAGGACTTCCAGATCAAGCGCAACGCCGCGGTGCCGAACGTCACCGACGCGGACCTGCAGGCGCAGTTCGCGCTGGCGATGCAGATCAACGAGCGCGTGTCCGAGGCGAACCGCGCCGTCATTCGCATTCGGGAGATCAAGACACAGATCAACGAGCGAATCGGCAAGGCCAGCGATGCCGACCTGAAGACGGCCGGGCAGGCGCTCATCGACAAGCTCACGGATGTGGAAGGCGAGATCTACCAGCATCGCCTTCGCAGCGGGCAGGATCCGCTCAACTACCCGATCCGCTTGAACAACAAGCTCGCGGCACTGCAGGGCACGGTCGAGGGTGGTGATTACCGTCCAACCGCGCAGGCCCTCGCCGTCTTCAAGGAGCTCTCCGGACGCCTCGACAAGGAGTTGGCCCGCCTCGAGGCCGTGGTGAAGACGGATGTTGCCGAGTTCAATCGCCGGCTGTCGGCTGCGGGGCTCGAGCCGGTGAAGGGTACGATCTGACGCCGCTGCCTCCGAAAATCACCGCGAGCAGCCACGGTGAATCCCGGCTGCGGATGCTCCGCATCGTCCGCCGCGGCGACCGTCACGATCCGCGTGACCTGACGGTGTCGTTCCGGTTCGAAGGGGAGTTTGTCGCGTCATTCGTCCAGGGCCAGAGCGATGGGCTGCTGCCGGGCGAGACGATCAAGAACATCGTCCATGCCGCCGCCCGTCGTCATGGCGCCGACGAGATCGAAGCGCTCGCCCTTGCGCTCGCCGCGGAAGTTATCGAGCGGCAGCCGCGGATCTCGAAGGTCCGCGTCGAGATCGCCGAGACGCGCTGGCAGCGACTCGAAGCCGGTGGCAAGACCCAGGCGCAAACGTTTCTGCTCGGCTCGCCGGAGGAACGCACTGCGATCGTCACCAGTAACGGCAAGCAGATGTCGGTGGTCTCGGGTATCGACCAACTCACGGTGATGCGGAGCGCAGGCTTCGCGCCTCCCCGCCAGACCGATAAGGACGATGGGAAGTCGGACGGACTGCAGCCACTGCTGGTCGGTGTGCTGTCGGTGAGGTGGACCTATACGAGCGGAGACGTGACCTTCGGCGTCTATCGCCAGGCCGTCCGCAACGCGGTGGTGGAGACGTTCGCATGGCATGCGAGCCAGTCGGTCCAGCACGTGTTGTATGCGATCGCCGACGTCGTTCTCTCAACGTGCGATGAGATCAGGGAGATCACGTTGGCCTTTCACGAGCGTCCGTACCGGCCGGCCGATCTGTTCTCGACTGGAACCGAGAATCCAGACGAGCTGTTCGTTGTCGTCGACGAACCGCTTGGCGTGGTCGAAGTGACCGTCGAACGGAGTGCGTGAGATGATCGTCGCTCGCCGGTTTGTAATTGCGGGCCGCGTGCAGGGGGTTGGCTTCCGGGTGTTCACCGAGGCCGCCGCCGCGCGCGAGGGCGTGCACGGATTCGTTCGCAACCTGCCTGATGGACGCGTTGAGGCGGTGGTCGAGGGTGACCAGGAGGCGGTGGATCGCGTGGAGATGAAGATCAGGCGCGGCCCGGCGGGCGCACGCATCGAATCCGTCGAAGTCGAACCGGCAGCGCCGACCTATCGGGCGACCGGGTTTTCCATTCGTTGAGGGAGAGCATGGACACGTTGAAGGCGAAGATCCGGCACGTTCCGGATTTTCCGAAAGCCGGGATCCTGTTTTATGACATCACCACGCTGTTGCGTGAGCCGCAGGGGCTCCGCCTCGCGATCGACAGCCTGTCGCTGCCGTTCGAGGGGCGGGGGATCGGCCTTGTCGTCGGCATCGAGAGCCGCGGTTTCATTCTCGGGGCCGCGGTGGCGGACCGGATCGGCGCCGGGTTCGTCCTCGTGCGCAAGGTGGGCAAGCTGCCGTCGGCGACGATCAAGGCCAGCTACTCGCTCGAGTACGGCACCGACAGTCTCGAGATGCACACGGACGCAATCGAGCCCGGCCAGCGGGTCTTGATCGTTGACGACCTGCTGGCGACCGGCGGCACCGCGGCAGCGGCCGTCAGCCTCGTGAAGCAGTTGGGAGGCACGGTCGAGGGGCTCGCGTTCCTGATCGAACTGCTCGAATTGAAGGGCTGCGACAAGCTGCAGGGCGAGCAGGTGACCACGATCCTGCAGTACTGATCGTTGACGGTGTTTAGCCCGACGGCTTCAATACGGTAAAATGGCGAATTCCGCGCCCGTAGCTCAGCAGGATAGAGCATCGGTTTCCTAAACCGGGGGTCGGGGGTTCGAGACCCTCCGGGCGCACCATACTGAGTTACACCCACAAACGAACGCTTCGGCCCTGCTGAAACCTCCATATGAAGAGCACTGAACGTCACAAGCTGAAAGAGAACGAATTTGCCCGCTCGGTCGGGGCCGCGCGCGACATGGTGAGCAGCCGCCAGAACGACATCCTGCGCGTCGTGGTGATCGCGGTGGTGTTGATCGCCGTCGTCGGTGGCTTCACCTGGTGGCGCCAGGCGCAGTACGCCAAGGCGAGCGCCGCGCTTGCGGCCGGTCTCGCGGTCTTCGAGGCGCCGGTGATCGCGCCGACGGCTCCAGCACCGGGAAGCCCGGTGCCGGTCCAGCAGCCCGGCACCTTTCAGACGGAACAGGCGAAGCTCGAGGCGGCGCTGCCAAAACTGATGGCGGCGGCGGACCAGTATCCGTCGCAGCAGGCGGGGATAGCGGCGCGCTACTACGCCGCGTCCGCGCTTGCGTCGTTGGGCCGTTTCGCCGAAGCGGAGCAGCGCTACCAGGAGGTCGTTGACAAGGCGGGCAGCAGCCTGATCTACAGCCGCACCGGCCGCCTCGGTTTGGCTGATGCGCAGGCGGCGCAGGGCAAATTCGACCAGGCGATCGAGATTTACCGCGCGATCAGCACCGATACCAACAGCACCCTACCGGTCGACGGCGTGCTGATGTCACTCGGCCGCACCTACGCGCGTGCCGGCCGCCCTGAAGAGGCCGTTCGCGCCTTCTCGCGCATCGTCGAAGAGTTTCCACAGTCACCCTATGCGGCCGACGCACGGCGGGAGCGCGACGAGACGCGCAAATCTTAGGAGCTTCGCAGAGGGTGCGGGGCAACTTACGTTGAGGGTGCGGCGGCTATAGAGCGAGCGAATTCGTGAGCGTGACGGATGTCCTCTATTTGGCACTGTGGTCGCAGCAACCGCCCTTTGCATCTACCATTTCATCTACTTACCCATCTACCCTCTGCCGGCGTAGCCGGGCAGAAAGTAGCTAGGCGGTGCGCGTGCAGCCGGTGTCCTTCCAGGCGGGTGGCGCCGGTACCTGCTGGGCGGGCACCCTGGGTTCGACGAGCAGTCTCAGGCCGTATTCCGTCGGCGTGCCGGTCGTCTCGTTCGAGGGGCCGACGCGAAACACCGCCGAGAGCACATTCTGTTTGCGGAGGTTCGGCGACAGTTCGGCGTGGTGGCGCGATAGCCGGTCGATCTGAAAGTAAACCAGGCGATACATCGGGATGCTGAGGCCCGTGCGGCACTCGAAGCTGACACCGTTTTCACTCACATCGCGCGTCACCACGGCGGCCATCTGCGTCTGCCCCCGATGATCCTTCCACACGATCTGTCCAGGCACCTGCACCCGCCGTCGCTCTGCGGATCGTTTCTCCGCCCGTCCGGCACTGCCCTGAATGAGTCGAAGCCGCTGTTCCATCGCACCCCTCCGTTGTCGCTGTCTACGGAGGGAGATGTATCAAGGTCGAGGCCGAAACTCGACCATGGGTCCCGCTCGACGGATGCGGGCTGTAAGGGGCTGTTGCCGTGGTGTTTACGCGCTTGCTGGACTGGAGCTCAATACTCGACAGCATGTATAAGATGTATCCATGTGGCCAGCTATTGGATACCAACTAATCAGCTTCGGCGGGCAGGTTGGATAGCTCGAGGCGGTTCATTTTGAGGTAAAGCCCGCGGCGGGTGAGCCCGAGTGCCCGCGCTGTCTGCGAGATATTACCGCGCGATCGCTGCAGCGCGGACTCGATCATCTCCCGCTCCAGCTTCTCGACCGCGCTGGCCAGCGTCGTTCGACGTCCGCGGCCGCGGGGCAGCGCTCGGGCGTCGAGCGCGGTCGGGACGGCGAGCGCGCTCGACAGCATCTCGGGCGTGATGATGTCGTGCGCGGAGGTGAGCGCCACCGCGCGCTGGACCTCGTTGCGCAGCTGCCGCACGTTCCCGGGCCAGGTAAACGCATCGAAGATGTCCAGCGTGTCGGGGCTGAGTCGAACACCCGGCTTGCCAAGTCTCTCCGAGGCATCCCGCAGGAAGAACGTGCTCAGGTGCGGGATCTCCTCGCGCCGTTCCCTGAGCGGCGGAACGTGAATGCGGATGACGCACAGCCGATAGAACAGGTCCTCGCGGAACTTGCCTTCAGCCACTCGCTGCTCGAGATCCGCGTTCGTTGCCGCGACCACCCGCACGTCGACGCGCTGCGGACGGGTCTCGCCAACCGGCAACACCTCCCCCTGCTCCAGGAACCGCAGCAGCTTCGGCTGCACGTCGATCGGCAGATCGCCGACTTCGTCGAGGAACAGGGTGCCGCCAACCGCGGTTCTGAGCACACCTGGTTGGTCCGAGGTCGCGCCCGTGAAGCTGCCGCGGCGATGGCCGAACAACTGGCTGTCGGCGAGCTCGCGGGTGGCGCTGGTGCAGTTGTAGGGGAGGAACATGTTGCCGCTACGCGGTGATCCGGCATGGATGGCGCGAGCGACGAGGTCTTTGCCGGTACCACTTTCGCCGGTGATCAGCACGTTCAGATCGTTGCCCTGCAGGCGCTGGATCTGGTCGGTGACGCGCTGCATCGCGGCGCTTGCGCACACGAACCCTGGAATCAACGGCTCCAGCTGTCGCTCGAGCGCCACGGCGCCCGCTTCGGGGACCCGCTCACGCGCCTGGCAGAGTTCGAATCCCTGGCGCAGGACGGCGCAGAGCGTTCTGAGGCGTTGACGCAGCGCCGGCGGCACGGGCCGCTCGGTCGAGAGCACGACGAAGCGCGGACCATCCGCGTCACGACCGATCGGATGGACTTCCAATCCCTGACGCGACGCAGCACTCCCGCGCAGCGCCGCCTCTGAGAGCGCACGGGCCGCCTCGAGGTCCGTGCCCGCCGCCGCGAGCACGCGGATCCGCCCGGCGGGAAGGTCAACGACCAGTGCGACCGCCCGCGCTTCGCACGCCTCATGGATCGCGGTCACCCCTTCTCGTTCCAGCAACGCCGGCATCGCCGAGGCGTCCACCAATCGACGCACGATCGCATCGTCTCCGTCGATGCTCGCACCGACGTAGCCACCGGCCGCGGTGTTGTTGACGCTTCGGAGCACCGCATCCACTTCGGCCCGTTCGGGCGCGGCGCCGAGCGCGTCGAACACACGGCTTGCCTCCTGCAGCTGGTGGGTGGCCTTGGATCGGGCACCGGCCGCCGCCGCAAGCCGGCCGAGTTCGAGGTGACCGAGAGCCGCCTGGTAGCGCTCGCCGAGCAACCCGAAGACGCTGACGCTCTGTCCGAAGTCGTGATACGCCTCGGTGGCGCGCCCCGCCGCGGCGTGCAGACGACCTCGCAGCCGGAGGAATTCACCCCAGATCCCGCTCATGGCGGTCGGATGGATCCGCGGAAGTATGCCCTCGAGCTGTGCCTGCGCTTCGGCCGGCTGTCCCAGGCTGAGGAGCGCTTCGGCAGAGATCAGGTCTCCCTGTAAGCCATAGACCACCGGCACACCGGCGGCACTCGCCAGGGCGCGGCTGCGCGTGAGAGCCAGTCGTGCATCGTTCTGCCTGAGCGCCACTCGCGCTTCGAGCACCTGGATCGACCAGAGGTACCACCGGCTGGTGCGCGATTCACCGTATGCGGCGCGCGCCCGCTCGAGGCTTGTACTGGCTTCGTCCACCGCGCCGCGAATGACATAGATCTGCGCGAGTGAATCGAACACCGCACCGGTCGTCTCGCGCCGGAATTGTGCCGGGCTGCGGACGTCCAGCGCGCGCTGGAGTGCCTGCTCGGCGCGAGCGAGGTTGCCGAGTCGAACGCAGATCTGGCCGAGCGACGCAAGTGCGACGCCGATCCCGTGCGGGGTTCCAGCCTGCTCCTGCAACTCGACGCTGCGCTCGGCGAGGGCGAGCGCCTGCTCGTGCCGATGCTGCATCAGCGCCACGTTCGCCTGGTTGCCGCACACGGTGGCGAGTACGTCGCCAGCCTCCACCATGACGGCCAGTCGCTCGGCCTGGCGCAGTGCCGCCATTGCCTCGTCGAGCCGCCCCTCCTGGGCCTGCGTAATCCCGGAGAGCGAATGCACCATCGCCAGGTGACGCCGGTCGCCGGCGGCGTGCAGGGCGGACGCGGCCTTCGTAATGTGCTCGCGGACAATAGCGGTGTCGCCGATCTGGCGGTACGAGATCCCGAGCTCGTACTGCGCGAGGCCGATCGCGCGTGAGTCGTGGGCGCGTTCGGCAAGCGTCAGGGCGCGGGCGAGGAAGGCGATGCCCCGGGACGCTTCGCCGCCCGCTACAGCGATCCGGCCGTGCATGCGCCAGAGATCCGAAACACGGGCGGGATTGAGTCGCTCACGCGCATGGGGCTCGGATCCGAGTGCCGCGGCAGCCTTCGCTACATCGTCCTGAAGTAGCCAGGCTTCGGCGAGGGACGCGCGAAGCTGCGCCCGATCGTCACGCGACAGATCGGGACGTTTTGCTGCGGCAAGCAGCAGGTCGACCGCGTCCGCGCCGTGCCCCCGTTCGAGGGCCCGGGCGGCGTCGGCGAAGTAGTCCGCTGGCATGTGGCCGGGAGTATACCTTGTATGCACCCACCGGAGACGGAAAGTCCTATTTACCCGCGAATTTATAGGTCAGGATTTTGTAAACCAGCTTAGCGCACAGGAAGTTTGGCGCGTGCATGCCGGGTATCGGGCTGAGCTCGACGACGTCGCAGGCGATGACGTTCCGGCTGGCAATAGTGGCACGCAGCAAGGCGAGGATTTCATACCAGGACAGGCCGCCGGGTTCCGGCGTTCCCGTGGCCGGCATGATCGCCGGATCCATGCCGTCGACGTCGATCGTGATGTAGACCGGGTCGCCGAGGCTGGCGACGACCTTTGAGATCCAGTCCGGGTCGCGCCGCATGTTGTGGTCGTAAAACACCGTGGTGTTGAATCCACCAACCGCCGCGGCTTCCTCGGTCGACATGCTGCGGATTCCGACCTGCGTCAGCTCCGCGTGCTTGAGGCTGCCGTACATCGCGCAGGCGTGGTTGTGCGGCGTGCCCATGTAGGTCTCGCGGAGGTCGGCATGGGCGTCGATCTGCAGGACGTGGAGGCCGCGGTGCTTTGCGGCGGCCGCGGCAACGAGTGGCGGTGTGATCGAGTGCTCGCCTCCGATCGTGACGAGGAACTTGTCGCGGTCGAGGACCTCGGCTGCGACGCGCTGGATCTCGGCCATCAGCGGCTCCAGTTCACCGAAGGGCAGTTCCATCTCCGGAAGCGTGAACATGCCGATCCCGTGGACGTCCGCACCGACCTCGTCGTCCCACAATTCCATGTGTGAGGATGCCTGGAGGATCTCGTGTGGACCATTGCGGGTCCCGCCCCCATACGACGTGGTGCGATCGACCGGCACGGGCAGGATCACGACGCGGGAGTCGTCGAAGCTTCGGGGTTCCGGCAGCGCACCGCCAAACGTGTGCGGGGTGCCGTGGTCGTACTCGAATGGGAGACTCATAAACACATTTTAGTCTGGCCTAGAAGGCTCGGCCGAACCGGACGAAGAAGGCGCCGCCTTCGCGAAGGGCGCGCGGATCGTGACGCCACGCAGCGCCAGTAGCCAGCGTCAGCGGCACCGCGCCCCCGAGCACCACATCGAATGACAGTTCACCGCCGACCGATCGTCGAATCGCCGCTCGGTCGAAGTCGTCGTCCCATGCGTGCCCGACGTCGAAAAACGCAGCACCATGGATGGTGCGCAGGAAGAACGGCCATGTCCCCACCCCTCGCTGCGGGCGTGCAATGGGGAACCGGTAGTCGAGGTTGAAGACGGCGGCCTTCCGATCGACCAGGTCATCTGAGTCGAAGCCTCTGAGCAAGCCGATTGCGTCGAGCCCGACATCGAAGCCGCCGAACTGAGGGCCGCTGCCCGACGCGCTGAAGTCGCGTCGCACGGTATCGTCGCCATGTGAGGACGCACCGGCAAGGCGCGCGGCAACTACCGCGTGACTTGGGAACGCGCGCAGATAGCCGCGGAGTTCCGCCGCCACGCTCGTCGCTGTTGCGCCGCCGGCGCCCCGCGCCAGCTCGGTGATCAGGTTGAAGGCGGCTCCCTCCTCGGCGCTCACCGAATAACCGAACCCTCTGGCGGTGGAGAAGTTGACCCCGAGTCGGCCGGCCTGCCGCTCGCGCGTGACCGCCACCGGCTCATCACAGTCGGCGCAGTCGAAATCATCGCTGGACGCACTGGCGGCCGCCAGCACATTCGACGACCATCGAACCTGCCGCCACGGGAGCAGCACACCTGCAGTGATCTCACGCGAACGAACCGTCCCGAGCCGCCAGCTGTCGATATCATCCGAGGCGCCCGCGAACAGCGTCGGCCACCATCTCGCGTAGGTGTAGTTCACCGCGCCATCCACTCGATTCCGCGGCACTGTCCAACCGGCGGAGAGGGCATAGGTGTGGCGCCCCAGTGCGTCGAAGCCGCCGGTCGCGGCGCCAAGCACCACGTCGTCTCCATCGGCTTCGAAAAACGGAACCCAGAAACGCGGTGCAAGTGTCGACCAGGGGGTGTAGGGGCGCCCGAGCGCACCGGCTGGGGCGGCCGGAGCGCGGGCGATCGGCGCGTGCGGGTCGGGCACCGGAAACGGCATCAATGCGCCCTGCGAGGCGGCCGATGTAGCGTCGGTGGCGGGCGAAGGCCAGGGCAACGAATAGAGGTCATACCCGTCAGCCGAGTAGCCGACGAATACCACCGTGCTCCCGTCGGGCGAGAGCGCTGGCGACTGCGCGCCAGGCCCTGCGGCATCGATGCGGGTAACGGTGCCGGTCTCGACGTCGACGCGGTAGAGGGTGAACGGCCCCCCATCCCGGTCCGACGCGAAGATGATGGACGTCCCCTCGGGCGTCCACATCGGCGTGATATTTCGACCGTCCGTGCTGGTGGTGAGCGTTCGGACCGTGCCGTTCGCAACGTCAACCAGAACGATCTCGGACGGACCGCCGACCCGCCGTCGTTCCACCGCGACGGTCCTGCCGTCTGGCGACCAACGGGGTGAGGTGAACTCGGTGTCGTCCTCAGAGACCAGCGTTCGCGCTTGCACGGCTCCGTCAGCCGCTGGCATCACGAGTGTCGCAAGCACCCGGCGTCCGGGCTGCTGGACGGTGTAGACGACAGTCTTCCCGTCCGGGGCGACGTCGGGGTCGGCCGCGCGTGCGCCGATGGTCAGGCGGCGCGTCTGTCCGCTTTCGATCGAGTGCGTATAGAGATCCGAGAACAAGGCGACGTGGCCGTCGAACTCGAGTTGATCGAAGACCAGCAGACCATTGCCGGGCGACACACGATTACCGTGGAAACGGCTCGTCACGTGCCGTGAGGTTCCGTCGGCCGCGCGTTCCCTGAGCGAGGGGAATCCGTGCGGATTCGCCACCGAGTAGAACAGACGGCCATCAGGGGTGAAGGCTGGAGACGTCACTGTGAAGCCATGCGACGTGAGCCGCGTGCGCTGGTCGCCCGGCTCGCGGGTCGACACTCGCTTGGCCGTCTCGTCTTCGAATTCGCGCCACAACTCTCCCAGCGAACGGCCATACACAGTCTTGAAC
>JACDDJ010000604.1:569-3330 GCA_013817065.1 Acidobacteriota bacterium | reverse complement strand
GAGGATCTTGTCTGTCCCCTTCTTCGCGAGCACCTTAATGAACCCGGGATCCTCGCCGTCCAGAATCGCCCGATCCACATCCGAAAGGTCAACCCGGTAGGTTGTCACCTCGATCCCTTTCTCCCGCGCGTCCTTCTCGTACATGCCGACGTGGGCGATCTCGGGATCGGTGTAGGTGCACCAAGGGATGACGAGATCGCTCGCCCTCGCCCGCCCGTAGAACAGCGCGTTGCGCACAGCGATACGTGCCAGGGCATCTGAAACGTGCGTGAACTTGTGCGGGTAGCAAACGTCGCCGACCGCATAGACGTTGCGGTTTGAGGTCTGCATCCGGTCGTTCACCACAACCCCCTTCTTCAGGTCGTAGCCCACCCCCGCGGCCTCAAGGTTCATTCCCTCGACGTTCGGCTTCTTCCCGACGCCGACCAGGATCTCATCCACCACCACATCCACGTGTCGGCCGTGCGAATCGACTACGAGGCGCTTGCCGGCCGGGTCACTGCTGACGGTCAGATGCTGGCCGCAGCAGAACAGTTCGACGCCGTCGCGGGCCATCTCGTTCCACACCACGTCGGCGGCGTCGCGGTCTTCGTTCGGCATGATCCCGTGCATCGCCTCGAAGAGGTAAACCTTGCTCCCGAGGCGCGCAAACGCCTGCGCGAGCTCACATCCGATCGGACCTGCGCCGATCACTGCCAGGCGCTTGGGTAGAGCGGTCAGCCAGAAGACGTTTTCGTTGGTCAGATACCCGGTTTCAGCCAAGCCGGGGATGGGCGGGGCGGACGGCCGTGCTCCGGTCGCAATCACGGCCTTCCTGAAACGCAATCTTCGGCCA
This sequence comes from Acidobacteriota bacterium, assembly GCA_013817065.1. GTDB lineage: Bacteria > Acidobacteriota > Vicinamibacteria > Vicinamibacterales > 2-12-FULL-66-21 > JACDCA01. The sequence goes on along the minus strand of JACDDJ010000604.1, from coordinate 2,495 downwards.
TCGACTTCTATTGAGTCCGGGCCGGCGAAGCGCGCGTCCCCAAGAAAGAGATCCACGCCCTCATTCCGAAGGCGCTGGACCGAATCGTTCCGGCTGATGTGTGCCCGCAGCCGCCGCATTCGCTCCATCACTGCGGGGAAATCCACTTCGGCGGTTCCCGCGACCTTCACCCCGTACTGCTCCGCGTCCCGCACATCCGCGTATGCGCGGGCGCAGCGAATGAGTGCCTTGGAAGGCACGCAGCCGACATTGAGGCAGTCGCCGCCGAGCAGGGAGCGTTCCACCAGAGCGACCTTAGCGCCGAGCGACGCCGATCCGATTGAGCTAACAAGCCCGCCCGCGCCCGCCCCGATCACCACCAGGTTGTAACGGTCGGCCGGCTCTGGGTTGACCCACTGGGGCGGATGGACATTGGCGAGCAGACGCCGGTTGTGCTCGTCCATCGGCTCGATCGGTACAGGCGGCTCGAGCGCGGCTGACGATTCGATCGCATCGGGCATATGGATCCTCTGTTCACCTCGCATGGATGCGCTCAGCAACAGCCGTCGGGGCCGCATTTGCTCGCCTCCGTCGTCGCGTCGTAGTCGAGCCCTTTCGTCTGGCGCGGATGACGGATCGCACTTCCGCGGCAGTCGAAGGGTTTAGCGGCTTCGATCGCCACCGGCTCGCGCGGCTCGACGAAGTAGAATTGGTCGCGGTATGGTTCGCGCTGGTAGAGGCGGAACGTCTTGTCGCATACCGCCGCCCGTCGCCCGCGTTCGAGCACATGACCATCATCATCGGTCACCTTCCGCCACGGCCCCTTGTAGATGACTGCCTGGTTCCGCTCGAAGCACGGACCCTGCTTGCCCTTGAAAGCCTGGACGGTCACGGACCGAAATTCGATGCCGCGAATCGTTTGCCAGGGGCCGTTGGTCCGCTCGATCATCTGAATTCCATAGAAGCCGGCGTCCTCGAAAAGCTTGAGCAGCAGGTCCTCACGAAAAGCGCCGCTGATGCAGCCGCTCCAAAGCTGCGGGTCCTTCTGCAGGTCCTCCGGCACGTCCTCATCGCACACGATGTCGCTGATCACGCAGCGGCCGCCCACCTTGAGCACCCGGAACATCTCGCCGAAGAGCCGCCGCTTCTCACCGGGGGTGACCAGGTTGAGCACGCAGTTGCTGACGATCACGTCGATGCTGTGATCCGGGATCATCGGCGATTCCTGCCGCAGACGATCCGCCTCCGCCTGGGCCTGGAGGTAGCCGTCGGCGTCGGAAACGGGGTTCGCCGCGAGCCATTCCTCGAACTCATCGAGATCGAGCTGCAGATCCTGAATCTTTCCTTTGCGGAAGGAGGTGTTGTGAAGGCCCAGGGTTTCGGCGATGTGTTTCTGATGCTTGCGCGCCAGATCGAGCATCGGCTGATTGAAATCGACGCCAATCACGCGCCCTTTCGGGCCGACGATTTGCGCGCAGATGTAGCAGACCTTTCCGCTGCCGCTCCCCAGGTCTAGCACAGTCTCTCCCTCGAGGACAAAGCGGCTTGGGTCGCCGCAGCCGTAGTCGCAGCGGACGATCTCTTCGGGGAGGACGGCCAGGTACTTCGCGTCATAGCCATTGCTCGGCACGCAAAGGCAATCCTCGTGCTGGCGTGACGCCTCCGCATAACGCCTTCGAACGGCAGTCTCCACGCCGTTGTCAACTCCACCTCGTGCGAGCTTTCCATTCCCATGGGTGCTCATACTCAATGTTCCCATCGCTCTCGTTGCGACTTCCCATGCTGCCATGGCGAACGACGCGTTAAACCCCGCTTATGCAGATGATGTGCCTGCAGAAGCCACGTTTATTCCAGATGAGGGAAAGAAAGCTCCCGCGAACGAGCATCGTCGCTGAGGCCGGTTTCACTTTTTCAACGGAATCGACGGGCGATCAATCGAGCTAGCCC
>JACDDJ010000604.1:0-559 GCA_013817065.1 Acidobacteriota bacterium | reverse complement strand
CGCTCCATCACGGCGGCGAAATCTACGTCGGCAGTTCCCGTGACCTTCACCCCGTACTGCTCCGCGTCCCGCAAATCCGCGTACGCGCGGGCGCAGCGAATGAGTGCCTTGGATGGCACGCAGCCTAGACCGGTCGAGAACTCCTTGAGGAACTTGACCATCTCGAGGCTCGATATCTCTGCTACTCCGCCTGGGCAGGACTCGCGAGTGCCTTATTCACGGCGTCCTCAAGGGCTTCCCCGCGTAGCTGCACGCCGGCGATCTTGCCGTCGCGGCCGATGAGGATCATCTGCGGAATGGAGGTGACGCTATATTTGGTCGCGAGGTCCTGACCCGCGGGCAGAGAGTCGTTGTAGACGTGGGTCCAGTTCAGCCCGCGTTGCTTGACGAAATCGCGTAGCGTCTGCTCGTCCTGATCCAAGCTGATGCTCACGATCTCGAAACCTTGGCCGCGATAGGCTTCGTAGACCTTCTTGACGTTGGGCAATTCGGCGATGCAGGGGGCGCACCAGGTGGCCCAGAAGTCCAGGAGGAGCACCTTGCCCTTGTATTTAGTCGC
>JACDDJ010000603.1 GCA_013817065.1 Acidobacteriota bacterium | reverse complement strand
CTCCACCTGCAGCAAGGCCTTCCTGCGCGTGAGCTCCCGGCCGGAGACGTCGCACAAAGCAAGCTCCGCATTGGCCAGCTCCATCGAGCCAGTGACAAGATCGAGGTTCGAAACTGACGTGGCGCGCACCGCCTGCCCGACCGGATAATCATTGAGAAGACAATTGGCCGAGGACGGCGTGAGCGCCTCGCGCTGAACACCAAGACAAAAGGACGCCGACGCTTGGCTGTCGAGGTCGATGAGGAGGACGCGGCGACGAGGGGCAGCGAGCGCGGCGGCAAGATTGACGGACGCCGCGGTCTTTCCCACGCCGCCCTTACTGTTCATAACAGAAATGACCACTCGATTTGTCCGGGCGATCTCATTACTGCAATGGAAGCGCCAGCCCTACGCACTGTTTTCCGCGGTTTGTGAATCGGAAGCCGACACCGCTACGGTCTGCCGTGAAACTTTTTGACATACTGATTCTGACCTCATGAAACTCTTCGGGTGGATCTCAGGTTCCAAACCACAGGACGATCGGACAACAGCACTCACCGCATGGAGGCGGACCTGGGCAGGGGTGTTGGACTCGGACGGCTCGGCGGCGCCGCTGCGAGAACAGCTCGACGCGCTCACGGCTCCGGATCTGGATACGGAGGTCGAGCTGGAGATGCTCGATGCGCTCGACCAGCTGCGCGAGGCACAGCGCGCCGCGGCAGCGGGAGCCCTGGCCATCGTCGAAACCCATCACCGCGTCATCGGCGCCGACCGCTGCCACTTCACCGCGCCGGCGTCGCTTCCATCCGACCAGCACCAGGCGAATGGCCGGCTGCTGCTCACGTCCGCCCGGGCCGTCTTCGTAGGGGGCGGCCGCACATCCGCAGCACCCTGGCATGCGGTCCACGAGATCGTTCGCGTCGAACGCGACGTGCTGCTGCTGCGTGGCGACCGCTCCCCGGCCGCGCATTACCGCTTCAACACCTACGCTGACGCTGTGCTGTGCGCCTTCCTGGCCGGCCGGCTCAGACGTGCGAGATAATCCCTCATGCCCACGACCACCGCCACCGTCGCCCCTGGGATCGAACGCCTGCTGACTGCTGAACGCGGCCTTGTGGAAGGCCGTAAGGTCGCTGTCCTCTGCAATCCGGCTTCGGTCGACAGCAATCTGCGGCACAGCGCCGACGTGCTCTTTGAAGACAGCGGCGTCTCACTCGCGGCGATCTTCGGGCCGCAGCACGGCTTCCGCGCCGACCTGCAGGACAACATGATCGAGACCCCGCACGGTCGCGACGCCCGCCGGAAGGTGCCGGTCTTCTCGCTCTACAGCGAGGTCCGCGAGCCGTCGGCGGAGATGCTGGCCGGCCTCGACGCGCTCGTCGTCGACATTCAGGATGTCGGGACGCGGGTCTACACGTTCATCTACACCGTTGCCAACTGCATGCGGGCAGCGGCGCGTCACGGGGTGCCGGTGATCGTCTGCGATCGTCCCAATCCGATCAACGGCGTGGACGTCGAAGGCAACCTGCTCGATGAGCGCTACGCATCCTTTGTCGGGCAGTTCCCGATCCCGATGCGCCACGGCATGACGGTCGGTGAGATCGCACTGCTGTTCAACAACGTCTTCGACATCGGCGCTGACCTGCACGTCGTCAAAATGGGGGGCTGGCGCCGCGAGATGTTTTACGAGGAGACCGGGCTGCCATTTGTCATGCCTTCTCCCAACATCCCGACAGTCGACACTGCAGTGGTTTATCCCGGCGCCGTGCTGTTCGAGGGCACCAGGCTCTCTGAGGGGCGCGGCACCACTCGCCCCTTCGAGCTGATCGGCGCCCCCGGGATCGATGGCGAGCAGCTCGCCGAGGCCATGAACGCGCGGCGACTGCCGGGGATCCACTTCCGGCCTGCGTTCTTCGAGCCGACCTTTCAGAAACACGCAACGCAGCCATGCGGCGGATGCCAGCTTCACGTACTCGACCGCCAGGCATTCCGGCCGGTCCGAACCTCCGTTGAGCTGATCGAGGAGTTTCACCGGCAGAACCCGGCGAAGTTCGCGTGGCGCGAACCTCCATACGAATACGAGCACGACAAGATGCCGATCGACATCTTGTATGGATCCGACCAGCTGCGCGGCGCAATCGAGGCGGGAACGACGGCCGATCTCGTGGCGGGATGGAGCAAGGACGAAGAGGCCTTCCGGCAGCTTCGCAGACCGTATCTACTCTACTGACACGTGCGACGTGCTACGTGCTGGACTGTTTCGCGTGGCCGATGGCTTCGACGATCTGGCGGGCGTGGCTGTGGGCGTGCTTCCCGTAGATCTCCAGCCACTTTATAACGCCGAACGCTCCGATCTCGGAATGCGTTCCCTCGCGGAGCCACTCCTCCTCGGTCAGGCGCTCGAGCAGCTGGGCGGTGCATTCGCGCGCATAGCGGAACGCCTCGAGGGACGCCTCGTAAGGACGGTCGTAGTGCAGCTTCTGCGCAAATGCGTCCTGGTCGTAGCCGTGAATGGCTGGGCGGTCGAGCGCCAGTAGCATCCGCAGACGTACAGCTGCCGTCATCTCGCTGTCGGCCAGGTGGTGGACGATCTCGCGGGCGGACCACTGCGACGGCGCCGGACGCGCCGCCATTTCCTTTTCCGTCGCGTTGTGCAGCGCTTCGGCGACGGCGCGGTAGCCATCGCGATAGAGAGCAACCAGTTTGTCGCGTTCGGTATGATCCATGTTCGTCGTCGGCAGCGGTTTCAGCCGCGCGTCTTCGCGATGCCAGGCGCCTTCAGCTCCTGCGCGGTTTCCGGGACTATGTGGTGCGTCGTGAGGTGCTGCTTCAACTCCTCGAAGGCGTCCTCGACCGTGTCGACGCGGCACAGCATGTTGAGATTCTCTTCATTGATCGCTCCCCATTCGACGAGAGGCTGGAAGTGGAGGATCTGGTCCCAGTACTCGCTGCCGTAGAGAATGACGCAGAGCTTCTTGGAGAGTTTCTCGGTCTGGTCGAGCGTCAGGATCTCGAACATCTCGTCCAGCGTGCCGAAACCGCCCGGGAAGATCACGAGCGCTTTGGCGAGGTACGCGAACCAGAACTTCCGCATGAAGAAGTAATGGAACTCGAGGTGCAGCCCGTCGGTAATGTAGGGGTTCGGACCCTGTTCGAACGGAAGCCGGATGTTGAGGCCCACGGTCTTGCCCCCGGCTTCGGTCGCGCCGCGGTTGGCCGCCTCCATGATCCCCGGCCCGCCACCCGAGCACACGACGAAGCGCCGGCGCGGCTCTTCGAGTGACAGGCTCCACTCCGTCAGCAGGTGCGCGAGCCGGCGCGCGTCCTCGTAGTATCGCGACCAGTCGACCGCCTTCTGAC
>JACDDJ010000602.1 GCA_013817065.1 Acidobacteriota bacterium | reverse complement strand
GCACGTTCACTGTTGACGCGAAGGGAAAGGCTGGGGAGCCTGTGAGCGGAACGCTCAAGTGCGATGCATTCACCGCGGCATTCGCCGAGGGCGGTAACTAACCTAGGCGGTCGCGTCCATGCGTCCGCGGTCCTGCTCCATCGGTTTATCGTGGTGCCACAGGTGTCCGCAGCTGTCGCACCGGCAATAGGAACCATAACTCGTAAGCAGCTGCAGGATGACCGTGTCAGCGTGGCACTCGGGGCATTGTACCGGGATCGTGACTTTCAACTGTGGTTTATCCATGCGACGCAGCAAGGATAACCGCCGGCATCGATCCAGTTAAGGGGATGATGTCGTTCACGGTCGTCACTTCGGACAGCTTTGTCGTATTCGGGATACACAACTCGCGCGCGTAGCCGGGAGGCAACGGTGGATACAGGGTTCGGCGGCCGCATTGCTCGGGGGGTCCTCTTCGCGCGCCTGAAGGAAAACGCCAGCGCGTACCTGCGGGACCCCGACAAACTCCACGACCTGGTGCAAAAAGCAAAAGGGAAGGCGGAGGCGGCCGGCGGGAAGCGCGCGCTGCAGGATATGTGGCAGTCCCTGCTTGCGCTCCTCAGACTCCTCCGGGCCTACGCGAGCGGCCAGTATCGCAACGTCCCGGCCAAGAGCCTGATCCTGATCGTTGCCGGCATCCTTTACTTCGTGATGCCGATCGATGTGATCCCGGACTTCCTGATCGGCGTCGGGTTCCTGGACGATGCGGCGGTACTCGCGTGGGTGGTAAGCAGCGTCAGGACTGTTGTGAGCGACTTCGAACGGTGGGAGTCGTCCGGAGCGCCTCAGTAGTCCTAGCGCTTCGGTTCATCGCGGTCGTCGCGATCCGCTGCGAGCGCCTCCGGGTCGGCGAGATGCGTTCGACGTGCGCTGGCCTCTGACTCTTCCCGCCGTTCCTCCTCCTCCCAGCGGCGCCGTTGCCTGGCTCGCCGCCGAAGACTGGCGAAGAAGGCGATGCCCGCCAGCAGCAGGATTACGAGCCAGAGAAACCCGCCACCCGTCAGGACCGGGAGCCAGCTCGCCCAGCGCCGATACGAGGCCCACGCTCGGTCGGCCGACGTCTCCGGCACTTCACCGGTGACGGCCGCGAACGCCTGTCGAAACGGCATGCCGGCGGCAACGCGCGCGGCGACCTCGCCGGGCACTTCCGGGCCGTGTGTTCGCCGGACGTCACTGACGAGTGCCGCGGCCAGGAGATACGCAGCCGCATTATCCGGCTGTATGTCGGAGGCGAAGAGCCGATTCAGATCGGCGAGCGACGGATCGCCCGCGGCGGCGAAAAGCAGCCGTAGCTGGCTGTCGAATCCCCAGCCCGACTCCACCGACATGGCGACGCCTTCGTGAAACCAGCGAGGTAGCGGCCGATCGCCCGCGCGTGCCGACAGTGCGAGGTGGACGACTTCATGCCAGACCACTGTCTCGAGCGAGCTGTGGGGATATGAGCCGATCCTCGCGGGGAAGATGAGGACCTCGCGGGAACCGAACGCCTGCGCGGCCACCCATGCCGGCGCCGCCAGTGCGCGACGATCGCCTTCCGGGACGAGCGTGATCCGGGCGTCCACCGGCGGCGGCAGACCTGCGCGCGCGAGCGCATCCGCGAGGCGCCCGCGATCGAGCTGCCGGATCCGCTCGGCGACCGTACCGAGTGATGCCGGCGCCTCGACGGAGAGCGGGAAGCCTTGAGCCCAGAGCCGACCGGTCAGCAGGATGACGAGCAGGAGGGTCAGCCAGGCGGCGCGGACCGGACGGAAAGAACTCACACCACAGGTTAGCTGAATCGACTGGCGTCCTAGAAGTAGATGGTGGCGCCCAGCGTCCACATCGAGCCGCGGTGCCCGGGCACGAATCGGCCGATGAAGCCGCCGTCGTCGTCCTCGTCGTCCTCCTCATCGTCGTCGCCGAGGAACGTGTAGCGGTAGTCGCCGTGGATGCCAAAGTGCTTGCTCGCGAGGATCTCGAGCCCGATCCCGGCGTGCCAGCCGAACTCGGTCGTCTTGGTGCGCAGTTCAGGATCATCGAGCGCCTCGACTTCGCGTCGATACCACCCCGGCCCTCCCAACAGGAACGGTGCGACGCGGCCGCTCCCCATTCGCAACAGCAGTGACGTCTGGATCGGCGTTTCGGTGACTTTCTCGTTGAGGAGTTCGAATTCCTCCGAACGACGGTCCATCGACACTTCGAGACCGAGCCGCCCGGTGACGAAGCGGACCTGGCCCCCCACGAGGCGCGCACTATCGACATCCACGTCGCTGTCGGCTTTCAACCACGCGAGGCGGCCGCCGACGCCAAAACCCTGGGCGCCCACTGGTGCGACTGAAAGCAGCAGCGCGCCGAGCGCTAAGAGCGGCAGGGCGACCCGACGCACGGGGGCTGAGGAAATTGGTCGCATGGGCTGGAACTCCGATCGTAAGACGGTCTGGGAGGCGCAATAGGACGCTAGAGGCTCGTTATCGTCGTATCGGCACAGACTTCAAGGAACTCCAATCAGCGGGGAGACGGAGTCGGCCGGGGGACGTGTGATCCGATCGGTGGCCACCGCGCCTCGAGCCTCAATCGCGTGCCGGAGTCTTGGCCCGCTCGACGAAGACCTCGGCGATACGTATCGCGATGTTCGATGTCTCCGCCGACGAGATGTTCGAAGTCACCGACACGGTGATGCCGCGTTCGGGAAAGGTGATGAGCGAGGTCGAGCCGCCCATCAAGGTGGCCTCCGGAAGCAGCGGCCGCCCGTGGCCCGCGACCCGCGTCTGTTCCCCGGCGAGTGGAACCGTTTTCAGTCCCCAACCAAGGCCAAACTCGGACTCCTCGCCCGAGGAGAGGCGCTGCGGAGTCTGCAGCATCTTCACGGTCTCGGGCTTCAGCAGTTTGCCGCCGGCAAGCGCCATCCCGAATCGCACCAGGTCGGACGGCGTCGAGAGGAACGCGCCGGCTCCTGAAAAGCAGGAGTAGTCGGCGTCGCTCGCCACGTCATGCCCATACCGGGGATCCTCGCTCGTCCTGGGCCAGTACAGGGTCGCGCGGTCTGCCGGAGGTTCAGCGGCGGAGTCGGGTGCGGTTCCGCTCATGCCAACCGGCTCGAACACCTGCCGGCGCATGAACGTGAAGAGCGGTTCGTCGGCAGCTGCTTCGACTGCCGCGCTCACCAGGATCCAACCGTAAGTGGAAAACCTGTCGCGGGAACCAGGCTCGAAGCGGAGCGGATCATCCGCGAAGAGGCGCAAGCCGTCCAGCGTCCGTTCGCAGTGCCCCTGCGGCATGAACTCTTCGTCGTTGAAGTGTCTGACGCCGCCGGTATGTCCCATCAACTGCCGCAAGG
>JACDDJ010000077.1 GCA_013817065.1 Acidobacteriota bacterium | reverse complement strand
CGGTCTCCACAGAAGGGTCACGAGTTACCCCTGGAGGTCTCGTTTGGGGAGTTCACCGCCGCCGGCCGACACGAGTTCACCGGCATCCTGCGCGATATCAGCGAGAAGCGCGCGAGCCAGGAAGCGATCAAGTCCCTCGAGGAGCAATACCGCCAGTCTCAGAAGATGGAGGCGGTCGGCGAGCTCGCCGGCGGCATTGCCCACGACTTCAACAACCTCCTCACCGTCGTCCTGGCCAACACGGAAATGCTGCTGGACGATGTCGGCCCTGACAACATTCTGCGACCCCAGCTGGAACAGGTGCAGGCCGCGGGACAACGCGCGGCCGCCCTGACGCGCCAGTTACTCGCATTCAGCCGCCGGCAGATCCTCGCACCGCGCGTCGTCAGCCTGGCTGACGCGGTCAGAGGGATCGAGCCGATGCTGAAGCGGCTGATCGGCGAACACGTCACCGTGCACGTCAGCACTCCCGAGACGGCCGGTCCGGTCATCGCCGACCCCGGACAGATCGAGCAGGTCATTCTCAACCTGTCGATCAACGCGCGTGACGCGATGCCGGAGGGCGGCGTGCTGATGATCGAGGTGTCTGAACGCGACCTCGATATACGCAGTGCGCGGAGTATGGACCTCGAACCGGGCCGCTACGCTACGCTCTCGTTCAGCGATACCGGGACCGGCATCGCGCCCGATGCGATCAGCCGGATCTTCGACCCCTTCTTCACGACCAAGCCGGTCGGTCGCGGCACTGGCCTCGGCTTGTCGACAGTGCACGGCATCATCAAGCAGAGCGGCGGCGGGATCGAGGTGTCCTCCGAGCCTTCACGCGGATCGACGTTCCGGGTATACCTCCCCCGCGTCGACGCCGAGGTTGACGTCGAGACGCAGGCAGTTCGCCCGGTGTCGGTCGAACCTCAGCGCGCAACGATCCTGATCGTGGAGGACGAACCGAATGTCGGGAAACTGACTCGGCGGATACTCGAACGAGGCGGCTATCGCGCGTTGCTCGCCGCCAGCCCTTCAGAGGCGCTCGCGACCGCGTCCGCAGAGCCAGACATCCAGATGCTGCTGACCGATGTCGTCCTCCCAGAGATGAGCGGCCGCGCCCTGGCCCGACGCCTGCTCGAGACGCACCCGGATTTGAAGGTGCTCTACATGTCGGGATACACCGACGATGCCCTGTCACAACACGGCGTGCTGGATCCCGGGATAGCGCTCATTGAAAAACCCTTCAGATCGGGGGCCCTGCTCACGCGGATCGAAGCCATTCTGCGTGGCGACTCGGAGGCATCGGCTAAACTGGGAGCAGGTGAATCCGCTCCTCATGAGTGATCTTCAGCGTCATCTCGCCACTCTCATCGTGTCGCTCGCGGTGAGTGCATCTGCCAGCCTTGCGTGGGCGCAGTCGGCGCCGATCGTCCAGCCGGGTGCCCCCGGAAAGCCCAGCCGCATCATCACGCCAGAACAGGCCGCTCGATTACGACCCGGGGCATCGGCCGCCGATGTGAAATTCATGCAGGGGATGATCGGCCATCATGCCCAGGCGGTCGAGATGACCGAGCTTCTCGAGACGCGCACCAGGAGCGCCACTATGCGCAAGCTCGCGGAGCGGATCCAGGTCTCGCAGGACGACGAGATGAAGATGATGCGTGAGTGGCTCGAGAGCCACGGCGCCGCCGCCCCCGGCGAGCATGCGCATCATGCGCCTGGTGCGCCGCTCATGCCCGGCATGCTGACGGCCCAAGAGATGGATCGCCTCACCGCCGCGAGCGGCGAATCGTTCGATCGACTGTTTCTCGAATACATGATCAAGCACCATGAAGGTGCGCTGGTCATGGTGAAGGACCTCTTTGCCACCCCCGGTGCGGCACAGGATGCCGACATCTACGCCTTTGCTTCGGACGTCAATGCCGACCAGCGCATGGAGATTGCCAGGATGACCGCCATGCTCAAGGAGCTGCAGAAATGAAAGTCGTGTTCTCGCGAATGCTGTGTGTTTCGGCGCTTGTCTTTGCCGTCGCGTCGCTCCATGGACAGACGCCCCAGTCTTCCGGCTCGAAGGATCCGCGCGTCGGCCTCAAGGCTGGGCTCAAGGATGCCGGCGTCGCCGCCTCCAACATGGAGCTCGTGGCGAACCTGCCGAAGCCGCCCGGATTCTTCGATCCAAAGGAGCCGGCCGGATCGCCGACCGCAGCGGAGAAGCCAGTGGTGAAGCCGGATCCGAACAAGCCGGCAACCGAGAAGCCGGCTGCGGAGGAGCCGGCCGTCCAGAAACCCGCGACGGAAAAGCCGGCAGTGCCACCCGGCAGCGGCTTGAACTACGCGAATTCGGACCTGGCGTTCCGCGGTACGAACCTCATCGCCGGCAACTTCAGCGGTTTCAACGTCTACGACATCTCCACCCCTGCGAAGGCGCAGCTGATCGCGTCGGTGGTGTGCCCGGGCGGTCAGGGTGACGTCTCGATTCGAGGCAACCTGCTGATCATGTCGGTCGAGCAGACGCGCGGCCGGCTCGATTGCGGTACGGCTGGCGTGGAGGAACCGGTCAGCCCGGTGCGCTTCCGCGGCATTCGCATCTTCGACATCACTGATATCAGGAAGCCGCAGCAGCTCGCCGCGGTCCAGACTTGCCGCGGATCGCACACGCACACGCTGCTCGAAGACCCGGACGACAAGGCCAACATCTATGTCTATGGCTCCGGGACCAGCGCGCCGCGCTCGCCGGAGGAACTCGCTGGCTGCTCCGACAAGAAGCCGGAGGAAGACCCGAACACGTCGTACTACAACATCGACGTCATCCAGATTCCCCTCGCGAATCCGGCGGCGGCCGAGATCGTCAGCCAGCCGCGGATCTTCTCGGATTCGACCACGGGAGCCATCGCCGGGCTGAACAAGAAGGGCGACCACGGCCCAGGCACACAGACGACGAGCGAGACCAACCAGTGCCACGACATCACCGTGTTCCCCGAGGTTGGGCTCGCGGCCGGCGCGTGCTCAGGCAACGGCATCCTCCTGGATATCTCGGACCCCGTGAAGCCGGTCCGGCTCGACGCCGCAGCCGACAAGAACTTCGCCTACTGGCACTCCGCCACGTTCAACAACGACGGCACCAAGGTGATTTTCACCGACGAGTGGGGCGGCGGCACCCGCCCGCGCTGCCGTATCACCGATCAACCCGAGTGGGGCGCCAACGCCATCTTCGACATCGTCGATCGCAAGCTGCAGTTCCGGAGCTACTACAAGCTGCCGGCGCCGCAGACCGAGTTCGAGAATTGCGTCGCCCACAATGGCTCGCTCGTGCCGGTGCCCGGCCGCGACATCATGGTGCAGGCGTGGTATCAGGGCGGGGTGTCAGTGTTTGATTTCACCGATTCCGCCAAGCCGTTCGAGATCGCGTACTTCGATCGCGGTCCGGTGGACGCGAAGCAGCTGTTCACTGCCGGTCTGTGGTCGACTTACTGGTACAACGGCTACATCTACGGAACCGAAATGGCGCGCGGGCTGGACATCTACCAGCTGAGATCCAGTCCGCACCTGTCGCAGAACGAGCTCGAGGCAGCGCGACTGGTGCGGTATGACGTGTTCAACCCGCAGCAGCAGCCACGGGTGGTGCACCAGGTGAGTCCGACGGTTGCCCGCGCGTATCTCGATCAGCTGACGCGCAGGAACGCGCTGCCGGCGGCGCGCGTGAGCGCGATTACGGCCGCGCTGTCGAAGCCGGATCCGGCGGAGCTCGATCCGCTCGCGGCGCAGCTTCAGCAGGATGCGTCATCCGCCTCCGGTCAGACCGCGGAGATCCTGACGGCGCTGGCCGAGACGCTGAAGGGGATCAGGTAAATGGAAAAGGGAAGATGGAAGCGTTTTATTGCAGGGGGCGCCAGGTCCAGCCGGGTAGCAAGACACGCCACCTAGACCGGCGCTCTGCAGCAGCGCGCTCGGCGGCTTCGGCTTCCTGCGGGGTGCCGTCCGGAAAGGCGACGTTGGCGAAGCAGTTACTGAACCTGGCGGCGATCTGCTCGGCGTCCAACCCGATCGCTGATGCGTACTCGCGCACCCAGGCGCGGCTGTAAATCCCACCCGGCCAGCGCGAGCAGTCGCCGCGCTCGATGCCCGCCAGGAGTGACGCGCTGATCTTCGTCCTGTGAGCCAGATCCTTCAGAGAAATTCCGCGCTGCTCACGCCGCCGTCGGAGCGCTTCGCCAAATTTCTGCTGAGGCGTCACGAATGCTCAGCCTTGCCGCGTGCGTTCGACAGCCACTCGCTGCTGACCGGCGGGACCGCGGTGTCAGGAGGGGCCAGCGAGGACGAATCCGAGGAACGTGTGCGGCGCGCCAGTGCGGCGGCACCAGCGGCCACCAGGACGCCAGCCGCGATGAGCCAAAGATTGATCATGATCGGACTCGCGCTAGTGCAAGTTCGGTTCCGACTCAGCCTTCAGACGGAACGGGCAGTGAGGCGGACCGCGTTAGCGCCGGTCTCGTGTAAGTGTCAGTTTGTTATGCGGTAGAAATTACCCGGTTACCGACTGAGAACCAGAATCCTCGACGACGCGTCCGTCGAAGAGTCGAAGGTGCTTTGGCGCCTGCGCGATCCAGCGCGGGTCGTGCGTCGCGATGCAGACGGTCGCGCCATCGGCGTGCAGCTCACTCAGCATCTGCATTAGAGCCTCGCCGCTCTTCGAGTCGAGGTTGCCGGTCGGCTCGTCGGCGAGCAGCAGCGCCGGGCGGCCGGCGATCGCCCGGGCCACCGCCACCAGCTGCTGGTGCCCGCCCGAGAGTGAGCCTGGTCGCTGCTTCGCGCGCGCCATCATGCCGACCCGCTCCAGGGCGGTCTCGACGGTGCGGCGCCGGTCCGCAGGGCTGGCCCCGCGCAGCGTCAACGGATACTCGACGTTCTCGTAGACCGTCATGTCGCCGATCAGGTTGAAGCTCTGAAAGATCAGGCCGACGTCGAGGCTTCGGGCGCGGGCGCGCTCGGCCGGCGTCATGCGGTCGACGGCTCTGCCGTTCAGCCAGTAGCGGCCGGACGTTGGCGTCTCCAGCAGGGCGAGGATCGACAGCAGCGTGGACTTGCCGCACCCGGACGGTCCCGAGATGCACACGTAGTCGCCGCGGCCGACGTCGACGGTGACATTATCGAGCGCAACGCTGGCCTCGTCCGCATCATCCTTGAAGATCCTGGTGACCCCCTGGAGACGGATAACCGGGCCATCGGCAGGGAGCGAATCGCCCGCACTGCCGGCTGCTGTCTGTTCATCGTTGTTACGGTTCCACCACGCCATCAATCCGCCTCCGTGCCCTCTTTGACGAAGAACGAGCCCGGAGCGATGGCATCACACCCAAGTTTGTTGAGGATCGTCAGGCCGGCCATTAACGCGTCGGTCGCGGGATGCCGCAGCTAACTCTTTGCAAGAAAGGACGTTGCGGATTATCATGAGCTGCCCATTCACATGTTTGCCGTCGTTCTGATTTCAGCCCTGCTCGCGCTTGCCGGTCCGTTTGACCAGACGCTCAAGGTGGCCCCACTGCCGCGCGACGGGCAGGTGCTCGTGTCGTTCGAGCTGCAACAGGAACTGACCGACGAAGTTCGCACCACGATCCGCAGCGGGATGGCGGTGAGCTTTGTCTACAAGGTCGAGCTGCGGCGCAATTCGGCGATCTGGGTCGACCGCACCATCGCGGCCACGGTAGTGAGAGCGACGGTTCGATACGACAACCTCACGCGCCGCTACCTGCTCACGCGCACACTCGATAACCGCATCGAGCGGCCCGACACCACCGACAGCGAGGAAGTCGCGTGGCGGTGGCTGACCGACCAGTTCGATCGACTGCCTCTCTTCAGCAGCGTGCAGCTCGAAAGCAACGGCGAGTATTACGTTCGAGTCAGTGCGCACGCCGCGCCTCGCAACGCCGGATTCGTCTGGCCGTGGCGCGGTGACGACGTCACGGCATTCACGAAGTTCACGCTGATCCGCTGACATGCGCAAGCTCTTTGGTGTCGCCTCGCTTGTCGTCCTGCTCTGGAGCACCGGTATCACCGGACAGCAGCCGGTATTCACGCCCTTCGGTATCATCCCGGTACTCGATTCCTACCTGGAGGCGCTGCGCCAGCAAACGGCGATCCCGGGTATGTCGGCCGCACTCGTGCGCGATGGTGTCGTGCTCTGGGAAAAGGGCTACGGATTCCAGAACGTTGCGACTCGTCTCCGAGCGACTCCTGACACGCCATACATGGTTGGCGAGGCGGCCGGCTCGCTTGCCGCTGTGCTCCTGCTGCAATGCGTAGAGCAGCGGCACCTCGAGCTCGATCGGCCGCTGGGGCAGTACGGAATCCAGGTGCCGGACGGCAATGCGACTCTGCGCCAGGTCCTCAGCCACACGAACCTCGATCCCGAGGCCGAGCCGTTCCTCTACAACCCTGAGCGTTATGCGCAGCTTGCTCGGGTCATGGAGCGCTGTGCGCCGCAGCCGTACCGCAAGTCGGTATCGCACCGGATCCTGAACCGGCTGGCGATGGTCGATTCGGTTCCCGGGACCGACCTCAGAGATCCTGACGTAGAACTGCAGGACGGGCTGTTCGAGCCGCTCGAACTCGAACGATACCGGCGGGTAATGGCACGTCTCGCCACCGGTTACAAAGTCGACAGCCGGGGCCGGGCCGAAGTCACGCAGGTGCCACCGACGCCGGTGTCGGCCGTGGGCGGCCTCGTGTCGACAGTGCGAGATCTTGCCAAACTCGACGGCGCGCTTGACGCCGATCTGCTGTTGCTCGAAGAGACCACCGCGCAGGCGTGGCAGCCGGTCGTCCACCGCGGCGCCACGATGCCGACCGGCCTCGGCTGGTTCGTGCAGACCCATCGCGGCCAGCGTGTCGTGTGGACCTTCGGCGTCGTGCCGAATGCCTACTCGTCGCTGATCATCAAGCTGCCCGAACGCAACCTCACCCTGATCCTGCTCGCGAACAGCGATCGATTGAACACGCTGTTCATGCTTCAGCAGGGCGACCTGACACGCTCACTTTTCGCGCAGCTGTACTTGAAGCTTGTCACCTAGCCGCGCCGCGCTGCTGAAAATGCTCGCGCTCTGCGGCGTCATCGTCCTGAGCTCCGCACGCACGGCCAACGCCGAATGGCACTTCACGCCGATGGCCGGCTTCACGGCCTTTGGCAATACCAGCCTGTTCGATGCCGAAGGCGGCACCGGTAAGAGACATGGTCACGTGGGCGGCAGTGTGGCGCTGCTGGGCAGCGGTATCTTCGGGGCCGAGGTACTGTCGATCTGGACACCGGGCTTCTTCGAGCAGGACGATGTCGATCGGATCGAGAGCAGCCGCGCGGTCAGCGCGATGGCGAACGTCGTTATAACGACGCCGCGGCGCTGGACCGAGTACGGACTGCGGCCGTTCGTGTCAGGTGGGTTCGGCCTGATGCACGCGCGGACGTCGGCAACCGAGGACGTGCTTCTGATCGACGTCAACACCCCCGGCTTCAATATCGGTGGCGGCGCCGTCGGGTTTCTCTCCGAGCGCACCGGGCTGCGATTCGACATTCGCTATCACAGCACGCTCAACCGACTGGATGATGAAGACGTCCCGTCGATCGGCCCCGTTCATCTGCGGTATGTGACCGCCTCAGTGGGGATCGTGCTGAGGCGTTGAGAACGTTCGACGTGCGACGTGCGCGGATTGATTATCTGAACCAGCTTGCCCAGTGGTAGGTACCCGCGGCAACCGCGGCGAGCGTCACTGCGCCGCCGACGATTCGCCAGGCGATGTTCTGCCGCCACGCCCATGCCGCGCCTGAGGCGGTGACGATCGCCGCCGCCGGTAACGTCATTCCGTAGACGCGATGGATGAACTCGTCCGCGTAACGCTGGAACTGCGCATCGACCGGCGCGAGCACGCGGAAGGCGAGGAACACGACAAAGCTGATCGTCCAGCCGGCGAGCGCGAGCGTCAGACGATCCCGACGCCGCCGCCGCAATGCCATCCCACCAAGCGGTACGAGTAAGAGCAGCCACGGACCGTAGGCGTCCACCCCGATGCGAGCAGCTCTCGTGGCTCGTTCGACGACACCGAGCGCGGCCGGGGCAGAACGGCCCGCCGAATCAACCGCGGCGCCCGCCGGTTGCGGCGCCGAACTGACGCTGCTCAGCGTTCGCCATACCTCAGGGAAGTGCGCGTAGTAGGCTGCGACGGCGAAGATCGCCGCCAGCACGCTGGCAATCAGAACCGCGCGCGCAGAGGACCGCAGTTCGACTCCACCGAAGAACGCATACAAGAGCCCTGTTCCGAACAGCGTCAGGCCGACGAGAGGGAAGACGCCGACGTGTGAGAGGAACGCGAGTGACGCGACCACGAATAGTCCGAGAGTTGCCAGCAGCGCCCGCCGATCGAAACCTGCGATGACTGCCAGTGTGACGGCGATCGTGGCGATTGACTGACCGAACGCAAACGTCAGGTTCGCGTTCCCGATGACGACGTAGGAGAGTGGAGCGGCGTGATAAAGAACGACGGCGGCAGCACCAGCCAGGCGATCACCCCACGCACGCACCACCGCGACATAGAGCAGGGCAGCGGCCAGTGTTTCGGCCACGAGCACGACGATCCGCAGTAGCGCGACGTGATCGGGGATCAGACCCGCCCACGGTGCCGCAGTCACATACAGCCCGATCGCATACGGGAAGCGAACGCCGCCCGGCATCAACTGCGTAAAGAAGTAATTGCCGTTCAGGACCGAATCGAGGCGGTGGGCCTGGAATATCGCGTCCACGACCTCTTTCGACGGATGGAGGAGCGCCAGGACCTTCAGGCACAAGACGGCCGAGGAGAATGCCAGCACGAACCGTCCGGCCGGATGGACAGGACGGCGGCGCCAACTAGCAATGGTGAGGACTGCTCCGGCGCCCGCGCAGAACATCGACACCGGCACGATCCAGTCGAGATACGCGCGCGAGTAGGAGGCAACGCCCGTTGTCAGGAGTGATGCGAGCCCGGCGCTCACAAGCAGGATGGCGGCGGCAATCGACAGACCGCTGCCGAGCGTGAGTGAGAACAGCGCGCCGAAGGCCGCGCCGGAAACTCCCGCGGCGAGCATCACGGATGAGGGTGGCGCTACCCGGCCGGCCACCGGCTCGCATCGAACCTCGTCGAGCATGACCCCGAGCTGGCGCGGATCGCTTGGCGGAACATAAGGCGGAGTTGCACTGATCGTCAGCGACGCAGACGAGCTCCCGGGCCTGATCGGTAACGTCGCGGCGACGTCCTCGTAGACATCACCGGCCGTGTGCGTCTGCACGGTGACGCCGTCGACGCCGATTGCCACCTGCGCGGGCGGCACATCCTTCGGCCGGGCGCCGCGCAGCCGCGCCCGGCATGACCACTCGACGTCACGATCGAGGCCGCGCAGCGTCATCGTCGCGAGCGGCATGGTCCAGACGAAGGTCTCGTCTTTCGTGCGCTCGACCGGGTAGAAGCCTGACGTGACCGCGCGCGGCAGGTCGACGTCCATGTCGATGACGACGGCGGGTTCAGAGAGGGTGAACGCCGCGAGCGCGGCAAGAGCCGCGCACGCCCCTGCGAGGGATCCGAGGAGCGTGCGCGTCAACTGATACACGAGTGAGATTCTGGACCAGCCTGTCCCGTCGTAGCCTTGGCGAAGGCGGAACCTACTTCTTGGTCGCCGTCCAGCGGCCACCCTGAATGCTGTCGCCGCTCACCTTGCCGGTGTACTCGGTGCCACCGACGGTGAACTTCAAGTCGGCGCCGTGCAAACGTCCCTCGGTGATCGGCTTGCCGCCGAACGTGCCGCTCACCATCTGGTACTGCTGCTTGAGCACCAGATCACCCTGTGTCGTTACCCAGGTGCCTTCGACCTTGGCGGGCACGATCCACAGCAGTGCGTTGCACCAGCTGGTGCAACCCTCGGTGACGGTCGCCGTCTCGTCAGCTTCCCAGTCCTCCATCGTGAAGGAGTTCGACACGATGCGCGTTCCCGGTTTGAGATCGAGGATCTTCGGACGGAGCTTCACGTTGATCTGCGGCAGCAGGAACATCGTGATGACCGTGGCCCTGGACAGGTCGGTCTCGAACAGGTCGGCCTTCATAAACGTGGCCTTGCCGTTGACTCCAGCAGCCTCCGCGTTCTGCTTCGAGAGCTCGACCATCTCGGGGTTGTACTCGATCCCCATTGCCGTCGCGCCGAGCTTCGCGGCCGAGATGACGGTGCGCCCGTCGCCCGAGCCGAGATCCATCACGAAATCCTGCGGCGTTACTTTCGCCATGCTGAGCATCTTGTCGACGAGGACCTGCGGCGTCGGAACCCAGACGACGTCCTTGCCGGCCTGACCGCTCTGGGGTTCGAACTTGGGTTTGGTGCCGGTCTGCGCAAACGCGCTGCCTGCAGCCAGCGAAACGCAGAGGGCGAGAACTGCCCCCCGAATGACACGGGTATCAATCATGATGTGCTTTACTCCTGACCGGCGTTGGCCGGCACGACCTCGGTGAGACAGTCATGGTCTCGTCCCGACCATCGAGTATATCGCCGCGACCATGATCCCTGTGTGCGGTCCAGCGAACCCGCTACCGATCGACGGTTCTCGGAACAGACCCATCCTGACTTTTTTGGTGTAGGGTTTCCCAATGCGTATGAAGCTTGTGCCCGTCTGCCTGCTCGTGTTCGCCAGCGCCGTGTTCGTTCCGGAGGCGTCGGCACAATCCCTGGCTGCCGAGATCGACAAACTGTCGTCCGCCGTCGAGGCGGACCTTCTGGCCTGGAGGCGCCACCTTCATCAGAATCCTGAACTGTCGAACCGGGAAGTCGAGACCTCGAAGTTCGTCGTCGACAAGCTCAAGAGCTTCGGGCTGGAGCCGCAGACCGGGATCGCCCGTCACGGTGTCGTTGCCCTGCTGAATGGTGGACGGCCGGGCCCGGTGGTCGCACTGCGCGCCGACATGGACGCGCTGCCGGTGCGCGAGGAAGTCGATCTGCCCTTCGCCAGCAAAGCCACCGCTGAATACGAAGGCAACAAGGTCGGCGTCATGCACGCCTGCGGGCACGACGCGCACGTCGCGATTCTGCTCGCGACTGCCAAAGTGCTGACGCAGATGAAGGACCGCCTGCCCGGCACTGTGAAATTCATCTTCCAGCCGGCCGAGGAACAGGCGCCGATCGAGGAGCGCCCGGCCGGTGCCGAGCTGATGGTGAAAGAAGGTGTGATGCTCGACCCGAAGGTCGATGCGATCTTTGGCCTGCACGTCTTCGCGAACGTGCCGACCGGCGTGATCACCTACCGCAGCGGCCCGTTCATGGCGGCCGCCGATCAGTTCGAGATCATCGTGAAGG
>JACDDJ010000601.1 GCA_013817065.1 Acidobacteriota bacterium | reverse complement strand
GCCTGCGGCAGCACCGGCGGCAGGTGCGGGCCGGGGAGCGGAAGCGGCGCCGAACGCCCGCGACCGCAAGCCGCCGGGCTCAGACCTGGTGCTGC
The DNA here is from genome assembly GCA_013817065.1 of Acidobacteriota bacterium. Taxonomy (GTDB): domain Bacteria; phylum Acidobacteriota; class Vicinamibacteria; order Vicinamibacterales; family 2-12-FULL-66-21; genus JACDCA01. Next base: position 3,278 of record JACDDJ010000601.1, on the reverse strand, counting down.
GCAACATGGCGAGCGGCGAAGAGACCACGATCGCCGAAGTGACCGAATACTTCTGGAATCCGAAGGGCACCCTGCTCGCCTACGCGGTGTCGTCGAACGACGCCACCAAGGATGGCGCCTTCGTGCGCACGATGAGCAACGGCACCGCGACGGCGTTGCACTCCGGCAAAGGACGCTACCGCAGCCTGGCGTTCGACGAGGCCGGCACCCAGATCACCTTCCTCAGCGACCAGGCGGACTTCGAGAAGCCGGTCGCACCGGATCGCGTCTACTACTGGAAGACCGGTGACGCCAAGGCCACCGAACTGGTGTCAGCGACGACCGCCGGCATGCCGAAAGACATGGTGGTGGCCGAGAGCGCCGCGCCGCGCTTCTCGCGCGATGGCGGACGCATCTTCCTCGCGACCGCTCCCCCGCCGCCGCCACCCCCGCCCCCACCAGGCGACAACGCGCCAGAGACGCCAACCCCGATCCCCGTCGACCTGTGGTCGGCGAAGGATCCCTGGCTCCAGCCGATGCAGCGGGTCCGCGCCGATCAGGAGCGCACCCGCAATTACCGTGCGGTGTATCACCTCGCCGACAAGAAATTCGTCCAGCTCGCAACGCCGGATCTGCCGACGGTCAACCCGGGTGAGGATCTCGCGCGCACGATCGGCATGAACGATCTTCCCTACCGGATGGAAGCCTCGTGGGACCAGGGCTACAACGACGTGTTCCTGCTCGACATCAAGAGCGGTAAGCCGACGCGCATCCTCGAGCACTGGGGTGGAGGCGGCACGTCGATGTCCACGGGAGGCAGGTACGTCCTGTACTTCGACGAGACCAACGGGCACTGGTTCACGTATCGCGTCGCCGATGGCGTGCGCGCCAACCTGACCGAGAAGTTGAAGGTTCGCTTTCAGCAGTCGAACGATGTGCCGGATCTCCCCGGCCCTTATGGCACGGCCGGATGGACGGCCAACGACGGCGCGGTCCTGCTCTACGACCAGTTCGATATCTGGGAGGTGAAGCCTGACGGAAGCGGCGCCCGGAACATCACCGGTGGCGCGGGCCGGGCCGCGCGCGTCGCGTTCCGCTATCGCTCGATGGATCCCGAGGAGCGTGTGGTGCCGACCAACAAACCGGTGCTGCTTTCGGCCACCGACGATCGCACGCGCGCGACCGGCTTCTACCGGATACCGAGCCTGACCGCGACGACGGCTCCCGAGAAAGTCGTGATGGTCGACAAGGCGTTTGGCGCGGTGAACAAGGCAAAGAACGCCGATACGGTCGTCTTCACGCTCTCCCGTTACGAAGAGTTCCCGGACATCTGGACCAGCGACCTGTCGTTCAAGGACATGAAGAAGGTCTCGAACATCGGCGTCCAGCAGGATCAGTACACGTGGGGCAAGTCGGAGTTGGTCGAGTACATCAACGCCGATGGCCAGAAACTCCGCGCCATCCTGACCAAGCCGGACGACTTCGATCCGAAGAAAAAGTACCCGCTGATGGTCTACATCTATGAAGAGCTCACGCAGGGCCTTCATAGCTACAGCGCGCCGAACGTGGCGACGAGCATCAACATCCCGCGCTACGTCAGCAACGGCTATGTCGTCCTGCGGCCCGATATCGTCTACACCACGGGATATCCCGGCGAGGCGGCCGAGAAATGCGTCATCCCCGCCGTGAACACGATCGTGGCTGAGGGATACATCGATTCGAAGCGGATCGGCATCCAGGGCCATTCGTGGGGCGGCTACCAGATCACGCATCTGATCACACGCACGAACTTGTTCGCGGCGGTGGAAGCCGGGGCGTCGGTCTCGAACATGATCAGTGCGTATGGCGGCATTCGCTGGGACTCGGGCATGTCGCGCGCCTTCCAGTACGAGAAGACGCAGAGCCGCATCGGGGCGCCGCCGTGGGATGCGCCGCTGCAGTTCATCGAGAACTCGCCGATCTTCTGGGTCAAGAAGATCAACACGCCCTACTTGACCATTCACAACGACGAGGACGGTGCGGTGCCCTGGGAACAGGGGATCGAATTCATCTCGGCGCTGCGGCGGTTGGGCAAGGAAGGCTACATGTTCAACTACAACGGTCAGCGCCACGGTCTCAGCAACCGTGACTACATGAAGCACTGGACCGTGCACATGGACGAGTTCTTCGATCACTACCTGCTTGGCAAGCCTCGCCCGGAATGGATGGACAAGGGAGTGCCGTTCCTCGAGCGCGGCAAGCGTGACGTCGCGCCGATGTTCAAGAAGAAGGGGGAAACGACGACGCCGGCAGCTCAAGCGTCGAAGTAACTCCAGTCGAGGTTGGTTTAAGGAGGGCGATGGGGAGAAACCCATCGCCCTTTTTGCTGGGCTCGAAGGGATGCGAATTTGCATGGGGAAGGTGGACGGATTACGACAACAGAGTTCTGGAAGGAGCCTATCGATGAAACGGTTATGGATGAGTGGAGCCGCCGCCGTGATGGCCATGTCCATCTCGGGCCTGGGAGCACAGACACCGCAACAACCGCCGACCCAGCCGCCGACGACCCAGCCGCCGGCAACGCAGACACCTGCGACCGCTACGGCACCAACGCAGAGCATGGCCAGCACTACGATTCAGGGCTGCGTCTACAAAGAGCAGGACATACCGGGCCGCTCGCCCAATATTGCTGAGAAGGCCGGCGTGCTGGAGGACTACATCCTCGTAGCGTCGACCGACGCCGCGAGCGCGACCGCGGGCACGAGCCGAACAACACCGCCAGCTACGGCCGGAACGTCAGGGACCGCCGCGACCGGAATGTCGGCACACAAAGCGTTCAAGCTCGAGAACATTGCGGATGAGCAGCTGCGCGCCGTCGTCGGCAAGCGGGTAGAAGTTACAGGGCGTGTCGATGCTGATCGTGGTGATTCGGCTGCGACCCCGACCGCGACGGGCACGGCCGGCGCCCCGGCTCGTGACAACAGCATGGGGCCTGATCAGATCGAGCTTCCGGAGTTCGAAGTGACGTCGATGCGTGAAGTAGCGGGCACCTGCCCGGCGACGCCGACGATCCGCAAGTAGGAAGTCGATCGTCCGCCGACTACGTGTGCGGGATGCGACCGCTCGCATCCCGCACAATCTTCTACTGCCCCATCTTCTTCATCTCGACCAGCTCCGGCCGATCGGCCGCATCACCCTTCCCACACATCTCGACGAGCTGCTTGCTGTACCGACGGGCCCGATTCGCGTCGCCGGCCGACGATGCCGCTTTGGACGCGAGATACAGGGTGCGGAACCGATTCGGTTCCTTTTTCATCACC
>JACDDJ010000600.1 GCA_013817065.1 Acidobacteriota bacterium | reverse complement strand
GGTGGCGGACGGGGCGGTGGCCGCGGCGGCGGCGCGTTCGGCGTCGACAATGCCGGTGAGGGTGCCGGCGCGCAGGAAGCGGCCGGCTTCGGCGTCCGCGTCATCCACAGCGGCGTGTGGGGTTTCGCCAGCAGCCCGATCGTCACCGAGGACGAGATCCGCCGGATCACGCGGATGGCGAGCGAAGTCGCCAAGGCGAGCGCGATCGCGAAAAAGGTCGACGTCAAGCTTGCGCCGGTTCAGGCCTACACCGATTACTGGGTCACACCGGTGGTGAAGGACCCGACGAAGATCGCGCAAACCGAAAAGCAGGCGCTCGTCCAGAAGGTCGTGGACCTCGCGGTGGCCAACAAGGAAGTCCTGACCGTGAACGCCAGCGTTCAGATCGGCCACGAGTGGAAATATTTCGCTTCGTCTGAAGGCTCATACATCGAGCAGGAGATCTACACGACGACGCCGAACTTCACGGTCACGGCGCGGAAGAACGGCGAGACGCGGTCGCGCACCTTCACCGGCGTTCCAGGGACCGGAGGCTGGGAGATCGCGGAAGCAGCCGGCATGGTCGAGGCAGCCGAGCGCATCGCTGCCGAAGCGGTCGAGTTCTGCACCGCGAAGCCGGTCGAGATGGGGATGAAGGACCTGATTCTTACCCCGTCCCACGCGATGCTCACGATCCACGAGATCGTCGCGCACGCCACCGAGCTCGATCGCATCATGGGTTACGAAGCCAACTACGCCGGCACCAGCTTCGTGAAGGTGTCCGACCTCGGCAAGCTCAAGTACGGATCCAAGCTGTTCAACGTCACCGCCGACCGGACGATCCCGACCGGCGTCGCGACCATTGGCTACGACGATGACGGTGTGAAGACGCAGGAATGGCCGATCATCAGGGACGGCATCCTGGTGGGGCTGCAGACCAATCGCGAGTCGGCGCACTTTGTCGGCGAGAAAGAGAGCCGCGGCTGCACCTCGGCGAACTCGTGGCGCGACTATCCGTTCCTGCGGATGCCGAACGTCCACGTCGATGCCGGTCCGAAGGGCTCACCCACACCGGATGAAATGATCGCTGACACCAAGGACGGCGTTATGATCGACGGACGCGGCAGCTACTCGATCGACCAGCAGCGCTACAACGGCCAGTTCGGCGGCAACGCGTTCTGGGAGATCAAGAACGGCAAGCGCACGCGGATGGTCACCAACGTCACCTACAACGCGATCACGACCGAGTTCTGGGCGAACCTCAACGCCATCTCCGGCAAGGAGCACTGGCAGATGTTCGGCACCGGCGGCGACGCCAAGGGCCAGCCGACGCAGACCAACAGCATCTCGCACGGCTCGCCGTGGCTCCGGATCCGCAAGATCATGGTCGGCGGCGCGTTCGCATAATTCTGAGGATCACAAATGACTGATATCACGGCGCGCGGCTATGCCCACCCGGAGGTGCTCGTCAGCACCGACTGGGTCGAACAGCATCTGAACGACGACTCGGTGCGCCTCATCGAGTCAAACGAAGACACGCTGCTCTACTCCGCCGGACACGTTCCCGGAGCGGTGCACGTGGACTGGACGTCTGACCTGAACGATCAGCTCCGCCGTGACTACATCACGCGTGCGGGCTTCGAGCAGCTGATGTCCCGCATCGGCGCAACGAAGGACACGACCATCGTGTTCTACGGCGATAAAAACAACTGGTGGGCGTGCTACGCCCTGTGGGTGTTCCAGTTGTTCGGTCACACCAACGCGAAGGTCATGGACGGCGGACGCGTCAAATGGCAGAAGGAAAACCGTGAGCTCACGCGCGACGTGCCGACCTACACGCCGACGAAGTACGCGGCCGCCGAACGCACCGACAAGCCCCATCGCGCCTTCCGCGAAGAGGTGCTGGCGCATGTCGCATCAAAGGGCCAGCTCGTCGACGTCCGCAGCCCCGAAGAATATGCCGGCACCCGGATGCACATGCCCGACTACCCGAATGAAGGGGCGCTTCGCGGCGGACACATCCCCGGTGCGAAGAGTATCCCGTGGGCCAAGGCTATCAACCCGGAGGACGGCACGTTCAAGACCGCCGACGAGCTGAAGAAGCTGTACTGCGAGGACAACAAGCTCCAGCCGGACCAGCCGACGATCGCCTACTGCCGGATCGGCGAACGCAGCAGCCACTCATGGTTCGCGCTGCGTTACCTGCTCGGGTTCCAGGACGTTCGGAACTACGACGGCTCGTGGACGGAGTGGGGCAACATGGTCAACGTGCCGATCGAGAAGTAAAGGCATTGTCGATTGCGGATGGCCGATGGCCGGCTTGACGGTTCACGGATTGAGGATCGTGGGTAGCCAGCCTGGGCACGGATTGAATCGCCAGTCCCCAATCCGCAATCGTCAGTCCGCACTCGTCAGTCCGCCATTGAAATGCTCGGCGGCTCGTCGTCTGCGGTGACCAGCCGTCCGTCGGAGAAGGCTCGCTGTGTGACGGACCGAATCTGGGGGGCGAGGTTCGGCGTCACCGGAACTTCCCGCGCACCTCGGCGAGGAAATCGAAAGAGACGTCGTGGTTGCTGTGCGCCGCTGCTGACTGCCCGTCCCCGACCAGGCCCGCGAACCTGGTCCCATCGCGGCTGGCGTCGAACCAGGTCGCGTTCGACGGGCGCACGAAGTTCATCTCGAACAGCTTCCGCGCTGGACCCGCTTTGATGAAGTCTCCCTCGACCGTGACGTCAGCAACCATAACGCTGGTGAGGTCAGCAGCCGCGACGATCCAGGCGATCTCACGCCCTCCCTTTGACCAGGCCGGCAGGCCGCCACCGCCTGACGAAATCTGCCATCGTCCTCCCGGTCCGGGATAGGCGCGCACGAATAGTTCACTGGCGGTGCCCAGCCCTTCACCGTACGCGATCCAGCGGCCGTCAGGAGAAAACACCGGGGCGACCTCCTCCGCCGTGCTCTCACCGAAGGGCAGGTACTCCCCGGTTTTCACCGACAACAATTGCGCGTCGAGATTTCCGGCCGGCCCCGGTCGCATCACCGCCAGCAGCGAACCGTCCGGTGAGAAAGACAAGGGGATGGTCAGACCCTTCCCCGTCGTCAAGGCGACAGGCTCACCGCCCCCATCGGCCCTGATGGTATAGACGTTCAGGCCGCTGTCGAGGCGGTCTGAGAGATAGGCCAGCCGCTTGCCATCGGGCGTCCACACCGGGAGCCCGTTGGCGTTCCCGTCGAAGGTGACTCGGGTCATCCTCGAACTGGCAACCTCGATGACGTGGATATGCTGGCCGCGATCGCTGAAGGTGGTGACCGCGACTCGTTTGCCATCGGGCGAAAAGCGCGGGTCGCGGAAGTCGCGCGCTTCGGCCGACGTGTAGACTCGCTTGCCGTCGCGATCGA
>JACDDJ010000599.1 GCA_013817065.1 Acidobacteriota bacterium | reverse complement strand
GTCGAAAAACGAGAAGCCCGGCCGGACCGGCTTCGCTCACCTCTTCGAACACATGATGTTCAAGGGGTCGAAGAACGTGGAGCCGGAGGGGCATCCGTCCTGGATCTCGAGCGTCGGCGGCCAGAGCAATGCGACGACGAACGAAGACGCGACGATCTACTGGCAGACATTCCCCGCCCAGTACCTGCCGCTCGTGCTCTGGCTCGAGGCGGATCGCATGGCGACGCTGCGCATCGACGAGGCGGTGTTCAAGAACGAGCGCGAGGTCGTCAAGGAAGAGCGGCGCATGCGGATCGACAACCAGCCGTACGGACGGCTCAATGAGATCGTCTATGACCAGGCCTTCACGGTGCATCCCTACAAGCACCCGACAATCGGCAGCATGAAGGATCTCGAGGCCGCGTCGATCGAGGACGTTCGTGATTTTTTCCGTACGTTCTACGTGCCGAACAACGCGACCCTCGTCCTCGCCGGCGACTTCGATTCGAAGGAAGCGCTCGCGATGGTCGAACGGTATCTCGGACGGGTCCCCAAGTCCGTCAAGCCGGTTCCCCGCGATATCCCCAAGGAGCCGGCGCAGACCAAGGAACGGCGCGTTCGCATCGAAGAGAGCTGGCCGCTGCCGGCGGTGGTCGTCGCTCACCACATCACGTTCGACGGCGACCCGGATGCCTACCCGCTGCACATCGCTTCGAAAGTGTTGTCGGACGGGCAGAGTTCGCGGATCTACCGGCAACTGGTGTACGAGAAGCAGGTGGCGCTGGCGGCATTTGGCGGCGGCAACATCATCGAACACCCGAACCTGTTTTTCGCGGTCGCGATCGTTCAGCCTGGCAAGACGCCGGAGGAGGCCAGCAACGCGCTGATTGCGGAGCTCGACAAGCTGCGCAAAGAGCCGATCACGGCGGCGGAGCTTCAGCAGGCAAAGAACCAGTCCGCGCGCGACTACATCTTCAGCCGCGAGTCCAACAAGGACAAGGCGAACCAGCTCGCGCACGCCGTCGTGATTCACGATGACGTGAAGACCGCCGACGGGGAGTTCGACATCTTCATGAACATCACGCAGGCGGACGTTCAGCGCGTCGCACAGAAGTACTTCACGCCTGAGAATCGCCTGGTGATCACGATCATGCCCAGGGGCGCTTCTGCCGGTGGGGTGCAGTAGTGAGGTTCGCCATCCGCACCGTCGTCTTTTTCGCCGCGGTTCTCGCCGCAGTCCCGGCGGCAGCGCAGGTGCCGAACTGGCCGAGCGAGCGGCCACCGCAGCCGCTGCCGGCAAAGGACGTCAAGTTTCCCCCGTACCAGATCCGCACGCTGCCCAATGGTCTGCAGGTCATCGCGGTGTCCCATCACGAGCAGCCTGCGGTCAGCCTTCGCCTGATCGTCCGGGCTGGGAGCGCGCAGGATCCGGAGAATCGTCCGGGGCTGGCCACGCTCGCCGCCACGCTGCTCGACCAGGGCACGGCGACCAAGACCGCCGAGCAGGTGGCGCAGTCGATCGATTCGATCGGCGGCGCGATGGGCGTCGGCGCCGCCCTTGACCTGTCGTCCGTCTTCGCCGCGGTGATGAAGGACAGCTTGAACGTCGGCCTCGACATCGTGGCCGACGTCGTTCGCAACCCGGCCTTCTCGCCCGAAGAGATCGAACGCCAGCGCCAGCAGATGGTTTCGGCGATGAAGGTGAGCTACGAGGATCCCGATTTCATTGCGGAGACCGTCTTCGATCGCCTGGTCTACGGGTATCACCCGTACGGCAAGCCGGACGGTGGGACACCCGAGTCACTGAGCGCCATTACCCGGGCCGATCTGCAGGCGTTCCACAAACGGTGGTTCGTGCCGAACAACGCGATCCTCGCGATCGTCGGGGATGTGACGGCGGAGGAGGCCTTCGCGGGAGCCGAGCGCGCCTTCGGCAACTGGGTGCGCGCTGACGTGCCCTCGGGGCGGGCCGCAGAAGTGCCGCCGCCGACACGGCGCGTTGTCGTGATCGACAGGCCTGGAGCGGTCCAGACGGAGATTCGCGTCGGCCACATCGGGCTGCCGCGCAAGCACCCCGACTTCCTGGCGCTCGACCTTGCGCTGAAGATCCTCGGCGGCGAGGGTGGCAATCGGCTCTACCGGGTGCTGCGTTCCGAGCGCGCCCTGACCTACGGGGCCGAAGCGAACCTGACCGCGTTGAAAGACACCGGCGACATCGTGGCCAGCACCGACACCCGGTCTGACACCACGTCCGAAGCGCTGCGCCTGATCGTCGACGAGATCGCCAGGATCCGGCGCGAGCGCGTCAATCCCCGTGAGCTTGCCGATGCCCAGGCCTACCTCACCGGCAGCTTCCCGCTGACGATCGAGACGCCAGGCGCGATCGCGCTGCAGGTGCTCAACGCGGTCGTCTTCGGGCTCGATCTGGACGAGCTCCAGAACTACCGCGAGCGCGTGAACCGGATCACGCCCCAGGACATTCAGCGGGTGGCGCAGCAGTACCTGCATCCCGACCGGCTGTCGATCGTCCTGGTCGGGGACGCCAACGTGTTCGCCAAACAGCTCCCGGCGCTCGGCTTCGAGCAGGTGGAGCGCATTCCGCTGGGGCAGCTCGATGTCACGGCCCCGGACTTCCGTCGTCCGCGGCCGGCTGGTCGTGACGAGTTTCAGCTGGCGCCGGCGTCGTTCGTGCGTCGGGCCCGGGACGTCACGGCCATCGATATCAAACCGCTGGTGACGAAAGCGATCGAGGCGAAAGGCGGCATGACGCTGCTGCGATCGATCCGGACGGTGAAGTCCGAATCCGACATGATGGTCGCCACGCCTCAGGGCAACGTCAAGATCGCCGCCACGTCGTATGTGCGCTACCCGGGAGAGTTCCGCGTCGATGCGATGGGGCCCGACGGCGTGCGGATCCAGACCTTCGACTCTGGCAGCGCCTGGATCAGCGACGGCGTAACCGCCGAGGATGCACCTGCTGCCTTCCGGCAGTCACTTCAGGCCGGTGTGCAGCGCGACGGCATCGGCCTGCTGCTCGCACTCGCCGAAAACAGGATCCAGGGTCGCCGTGTTCCGGACGTGACCGTCGAGGGCCGCCCGATGCCGGCGATCGAAGCCGACCTCGCGGCCGCCGGCCGCGTCACCATCGCCTTCGACCCGTCGACCGGTCTGCTGGCTTACCAGCGCTACGGTGGCGCCGCCGGCGAGCCAGTGACCGTAGAGACATTCACCGACTATCGTCCCGTCCAGGGCCTCCAAATTGCCCACCACGCCTCCGTCCGTCGCGAAGGCCAGCCCCCACTCCAACGCATCGTCCGCACCTTCGAAGTCAACGTCCCTCTCGAGGCGGCGTTTTTCAAGAAACCCACCGGCAAGCTCTGAGCACGTCGCACGCACGTAGAA
>JACDDJ010000598.1 GCA_013817065.1 Acidobacteriota bacterium | reverse complement strand
CATGCCCTGGATCGCGGTGGTGCCCTCATACAGGGTGTCGATCTTGGAATCACGGATGTACTGCTCGATCGGGTAGTCCTGCAGGTAGCCCGAGCCGCCGAAGACCTGCAGCGACTCCGCCCCGAGAAGCGCGTAGGACCGCTCCGAGCCGAAGCCCTTGACGATCGGCAGCAACAGGTCGTTGACCCGCCTGGCCAGCTCGATGTCGTCCGGCTGCCCACCGCGCCGGATCCGGTCCTGCCAGCTGGTCGCGTACATGTACAGCGCCCGCATGCCTTCGGCGTAGGACTTCTGCAGCATGAGCGATCGGCGTACGTCAGGGTGCTTCGTGATGGGCACACGCGGGGCGCTGGGATCGGTCGAACGGGTGAGATCCGCGCCCTGCATGCGGGTCTTGGCGTAGTCCAGCGCGTTGAGGTAGCCGCTGGACAGCGTCGCGATCGCCTTGGTGCCAACCATCATGCGGGCGGACTCGATGGTCCGGAACATCTGCCGGATGCCGTCGTGGACGCCGCCGACGAGATAGCCGACGGCCGGTTCGTCGGCGCCGAAGGTCAGCTCGCAGGTCGAGGACGCCTTGAGCCCCATCTTGTGCTCGAGGTTGGTCGCGTAGACGCCGTTGCGCGCGCCCAGCTCGAAGGTCTCCCAGTCGAAGCGGAACTTGGGGACGATGAAGAGCGACAGACCCTTCGTCCCCGCTCCGGCCCCCTCCGGCCTGGCGAGCACCAGATGGAAGATGTTCTCCGGCATGTCCCAGTCGCCGGAGGTGATGAAGCGCTTCACGCCTTCGATGTGCCACGTGCCGTCGGCCTGCTCGATCGCCTTTGTCCGGCCGGCGCCGACATCGGAGCCGGCGTCAGGCTCGGTCAGCACCATGGACGCGCCCCAGTGCCGATCGATCGCGGCCTGGGCGAAACGCTTCTGCTCCGGCGTACCGAGGCCGTCGATGATCGCGGCGAAACTGGGTCCGGTCATCATGTAGAGGAACACCGCAGGGTTGGCGCCGAGGATCAACTCGGAGCAGGCCCACTGCAGGCTCGGCGGCGCGCCGTAACCGCCGAGGTGCTCCGGAATGTTCAGGCGCTGCCAATCACCGTCGAGCAGCGCCTGACAGCTGCGCACGAACGGCTCCGGCAACGTCACGGACTTCGCTGCTGCGTCGTACACGGGGGGATTCCGGTCGGTATCTGCGAAGGACGCCGCGATCGGCCCACGGGCCAGCCGGTCGACTTCGGCCAGGATGCTCAGCGTGGTCGCGGTGTCCAGCGCCTCGAACGGCTCAGTGCCCAGCCAGTCCTGCACATGCAGGACCTCGAAGAGGTTGAACGACAGGTCGCGCAGGTTGCTCTTGTAATGCGTCATGGTGCGGGAGCGCTCCAAGGGTCGCCGGCGGCAGCCACACCATATTACCCGTCGGTAACATCCGCAAGGGTAACGATCAGAGATCGAACTCCGCCGGACTGATGCCCGCCGCGAAGCAGGCGTCGCGGACGGCGACCCGCTCGTTCTCGTCGAAGTTGCCGTCGGCGCCGCCGATGATGATGCCGATCTGGATCACCGCGCGGGCCTGGTCCTGCTTCGGCTTCAGCTTGGCGATGGCCTGGACAGCCTCCACCTTGCCGAAGTCGTAGTCGGAGGACAGCTTGTTGCAGTAGTGATCGAAGCGATCCCGGAGCTCAGAGGCGGGGAAGATCGACAGCACGTCGTTGCTGGTGATCAGGCCGGCGACCTTCGCGCGCTCGCTCTGGTCAATGCTGCCGTCCGATGCGGCGATCAGAGCGCACATCGCCATGGACCCGTTGGCGAAGTCCTTATTCTTGAACTGGTTCGCCTTTGTCTTCAGCTGGCTGCTCATGTCCTGCGAACGCTGACGGAGCTGATCCCACAAGGCCATCGACGTACTCCCTCTGTCACGGTGCCCGTCCGGGGGGAACCGGCCGGGTGCTTCCTCATGCTCCACTGTGTCACGACCGCGTGCTGTGGCGATCGGCGGCGCCGCAGCGTGGGCGCGGTGACCGTGCTGCCCGGCGATTGATCTAGAGTCTGGGGCAACCGCCTGCCTCGGCGGGACCTGACGAGTGGGGTCTGCAACCCCCGAGCTGTGGAGGATGTCATGGGAGTCAGCCTGAACAAGGGCGGCAACGTCTCGTTGACCAAGGAGGCCGGGGCCGCGGGCCTCAGTGCGGTCCTGATCGGTCTGGGTTGGGACGTGCGCAGCACGACCGGGGCCGACTTCGACCTCGACGCCAGCGCGATCGCGCTCGCGTCGACCGGGAAGGCGCTGTCGGACCAGCACTTCGTCTTCTTCAACAACCTGGCCACCCCGGACGGATCGATTCAGCACACGGGCGACAACCTCACCGGCGAGGGCGAGGGTGACGACGAGGCGATCAACGTGAACCTCTCAGTCGTACCCCAGGACATCGACAAGATCGTCTTTCCGGTGTCCATCTACGACGCGGAGACGCGGTCGCAGAGCTTCGGGCAGGTCCGCAACGCCTTCATTCGAGTCGTCAACCAGGCCAACAACGCCGAACTCGCCCGTTACGACCTCACCGAGGACGCCTCGACCGAGACCGCGATGATCTTCGGTGAGCTGTACCGCAACGGTCAGGAGTGGAAGTTCCGTGCGGTGGGTCAGGGCTACGCTTCCGGCCTGCGCGGGATCGCCCAGGATTACGGCATCAACGTCTAGCCGCTCGGCTGATCCGCTCGACCTGGCCGTGTCGCCGGGCACCCTCTCACGGAAAGACAGCGCGTGATCCTCAAGGTTTTCGGTTGGTCGTTCGGGCTGACCGCGTTGGCGTTGGCGGGCGCGCTCTACCTCGGTGGGCCCGAGGTGCTCCTCATCGTGGCCATCCTGATCGTGCTCGAGGTCTCCCTGTCCTTCGACAACGCGGTGATCAACGCCACCGTGTTGGTCCGGATGAGTCCGCTGTGGCAGAAGATCTTCCTGACCGTGGGTATCGCGATCGCCGTCTTCGGCATGCGCTTGGTGTTTCCGCTGTTACTGGTGGGGATCACTGCGCAGCTCAGCCCTGTCGAAGTCGTCACACTGGCGCTCGAGGGCGGCTCGGTCGAGCAGGAAGGGACGTATGCCTTCCTGCTCGAGGAGGCTTATCCGGCCATCGCCGCCTTCGGCGGGATGTTCCTTCTGATTCTGTTTCTCGAGTTCATTCTCGAAGAACGCGAGCACACCTGGCTGAGCTGGCTGGAGCGCCCGCTGGCGAAGATCGGCAAACTCGACCAGCTGGCCGTCGTCATCGCCATCGTGCTCCTCGTGGTCGCCGCGGAGACCTGGGCCAGCGAGTTCGCCGAGACCGTGCTTGTCTCGGGGCTGCTGGGAGCGGTCGTCTACATCGCGGTCAACGGCCTCGGTCAACTC
>JACDDJ010000597.1 GCA_013817065.1 Acidobacteriota bacterium | reverse complement strand
CGTCCAGTTCACGACGACGCCGACCTCTCGCGCGGGAGGCCTGGTGCCGGGCATCGGCAGAAACACCCGTCCTCCGTCGGGTGATACGTCGTACACGGTTCCCCAGTGCCGCCCTCCGGGCCGCGGCACGTTCAGAGGGGTAGCGTCGCCCAGCACCAGGTTCGATGATCGGTCGACGCGAACCGAGACGCTGTGCAGCCACCCGTCAGGCGCTACATAGAAGAGCTCCCGCCCGTCTCGTCGCCACACCGGTTGATCCCCGCCGTTACTTGACACGACGACCCGGTTCGGGATCCCGGACCGGCTGCGCAGCGACACTTCGGGACGGCCGGACTCCTCCGAAACGTATGCGATCCATCGCCCGTCGTTCGAGAAGCGCGCATCGCGTTCGACAGCGGGGCCGGCGAGCAGCGCCGTGGACGGGGTCGCACCATCCGTTGAGACCGTCCACACGTCGCCCCCCGCATTCACGAGCAATGAACCATCCTTCGACCAGTCAGTTGGCTCGCACACCGTCTGTGGGCAGGACAGCATGGTTTGAGGACCCGTGCCGTCGGCGGCGGCGAGTGCGATCTCTGCGCGCGATGTCGTGCCCGTGCGAAAGGCGACCCGGCGGCCGTCGGGCGACCAGACGGGTGACACGTCGAGACTGCTCGACGAGGTGACTTTCACCCGCGTGCCGCGCGCCAGGTCCTCGATCCAGATATCGGGGTTACCGCGGAGTGGATCCACTATCGTTCGCAACAGCCGACCGCCCTCGGGTGACACGCGCAGCCAGCCGCCGAGCTCGGCTTCAGGCCAGACGCGAACCTGGCTGCCGGCCCGGTCGAAAGCCGCGGGATGGGCGCCCCACGGCACGAACGCAGAGGAAAACGCCAGCACGTTCCCGGTCGCGGCGAGCATCGGCTCGTTGCGCGGCGTCCCGCCGGCCGCGTGGAGGCGTAACGTGCGGGCATCGCCCTGGAGTGTTCCGGTCGTCTGATCGAACCGCCGCGCCTGCACGTGATCACCCATAGCGGAGAGGATCCACCCGGAGCGGCCGTCCGGGAGGGGGACGTATGCGACGCCGGTTTCGGATCGGAACAACATCCTGGCGTCCGAGGGCGGCGCGTCCAGGCTCCCCAGGTAAATGCCCCGGCGCGAATCGTCCACCGAGATCAACTGGAAAAGAAAGTGTTTCCCGTCCGGCAGGAAAACCGGCCACTTGTGCGTGACGTCACCCGCCGCTCCATCGAGCTGCGTGACGGCAGCGAGCGACTCGCCCCGGGCCGAGACGCGAAATAAGCTCGAGTCGCGGTAGAGCGGCTGAAACAGGATGGTTCCATCCTCATTCCACGTACCTCCGCGCGGGTCCGGCGCATTGGCGAGCCGCACCGGCGGTCCGCCGCTGACAGCAGCCCTCATCATTTTGCCGCCCGCGAAGTACCCGACGTGCTGGCTGTCGGGCGACCAGAACGGGTGGCGTGCACCGTCCGTTCCGGGGATAGCCACGGCCTCCAGCGATGAGAGATCGCGAACGAACAGCCGTCGCCCCGAATCATCGCCGCCGACGAAAACGAAGCGAGCCTGGTCGGGAGCGACGACCGGCGCCGATTCGAGTGACAGGCCCTCGGGCAGTGGCCACGTGAACTGCGCCGATTGGCCGGAGGCCACCGTCGCGACCGCCGCCGGCCGGAACCACCAGACCGCCAGGGTCGTCAGGACGATCAACGCGGCGCCCATCCCGATCAGTGCTCCTGCCCGGGAGCGCGACGCCGGCGCAGGGGGAGCGGCCGAGGAGGAGTCGTTCCGTACAGGAGAGTCCAGGTGCTCGAGTGCCCACGCGAGATCGGCGGCGCTTTGGAACCGTGATCGTGGCTCCTTCTCGAGTAGCCGCTCGACGATTGCGGTCAGCCGCAATGGCACGCCAGGTCGTGAGCGAAGCGAATCGGGCGCCGGATCGTGGACGATGGCGTGCAGCGTGTCGACGACGTGAGCGCGGGCGAACGCGCGCTCGCCGGAGAGCATCTCGAACAGCATCGTGCCGAGGGCGAACAGATCCGCGCGGCCGTCCAGCGCGGCGCCGGTTATCTGCTCCGGGGCGAGGTATCCGGCGGTGCCCAGCAGAACGCCACTGAGGGTCGACAGGCCGTCTGAGAGCGTGGGCTCCTCGGCGAATTTCGCGATACCGAAATCAAGAATCTTCGGGAGACCGGATCGCGTGATGATGATGTTGTCGGGCTTGAGGTCGCGGTGCACCAGGCCACTCGCATGCGCGGCAACGAGCCCATGCGCGATCTGCGCGGCAAGTCGGCGTGCCTCGGACGGCTCGATCGGTCCCCCGGCGAGCCGCGCACGCAGGGTCTCGCCGTCGACGAGTTCCGCAACGAGGTACGGCGTTCCTTCGAACATGCCGACGTCGAACACCTTCACGATGTTTGGATGATCGAGCGCCGCGGTGACGCGCGCCTCCTGCATGAACCGCTGGACGCGGCTGCCGTCGGACGGCGTGTGCGTCATCATCTTCAGTGCGACGTCACGCTCGAGTCGCACGTCCGTCGCCCGGTAGACGTCTCCCATGCCGCCGCGCGCCAGCGCCGCCGCAATTCGATAGGGCCCGACACGATCCCCGGCGCGGAGCGTGAGCGTTTCAGAGGCCAGCTGGTGGGCCGCCAGGACGAAGGCCGGCGTTTCGAGGAAACCTGGAAGCGAGCGGCTCGACGCGGCGAGGGCGTCGGCTTCGGCCGCCAGCGCCGGCTGTTCGCGCGCGAACTGGTCCCGCAGCCGCGTCCGCGCGGACGGATCGGCAGCAAGCCACGCGCTGTGCCATTCGGCGAGACGATTCCAGTCGGCCGAGTTCATGACGAACGCCCAGCGGACAGCCGTCCGAGAAGCCACGCGCGGGCGGCGTTCCAATCGTTGATCACAGTGCGCGTCGAGATTGCCAGCGCCTCCGCCGTTTCTTCCACGGTGAGGCCTCCGAAGAAGCGCAGTTCCACGACCTGGCTGGCGCGCGGCTCGATGGCGGCGAGCGCGTCCATCGCCTCACCGAGCGCAATCACATCGACAGAGGCCGTCGGCGCGGCCAGCAGGTCTGGGGCAAGTTCGACGATCTGAAGACCACCGCCCCGCTTGGCGCTGTTCCGCGCACGGGCGGCGTCCACCAGCACGCGGCGCATCATGCCGGCGGTCGTCGCGAAAAAATGAGCGCGGTTGCGCCACTCCACCGTGCGCCATTCGAGCAGCCGCAGATAGCAGTCGTGAACGAGCTCTGTCGGCTGGATCCGAACATCCCGCCTCTCACCCGACAGGATGCGGCTCGCCATTTCGCGCAGTTCGCGGTGAACGAGCGGCGCCAGCTCGTCCAGCGCCTGCTCCTCGCCGCGGCTCCATGCCTGCAGCAAGCCGGTGAC
>JACDDJ010000076.1 GCA_013817065.1 Acidobacteriota bacterium | reverse complement strand
GCACTACACCGGTCCTGGCGTCGAGGCATGTGAGCAAACCCGCCTCGCTCATCAGGTACAGGTAATCCCCGACCATGATAGGCGACGGAACGTAAGCGGTGCCCTTGTTGTAGCTCCAGACCACCTTGTCGGTGCCGGTGAGATCGCCGTTGGTCCCTGGCCGGACCGCCATGGCGACCTTCGCGGCGCTGCCAGCGGAGAGAAAGACGAGACCGTGGCCGGCGACAGCACTCGGGATCGGGTGGCTGCGCACCCCCTCGACGCGCCACAGCTCCTTGCCGGTCCTGGGATCGTAAGCAAAGACCATCTCGGCGCCTGACGCAATCAGTTCCGTCCGCCCTGCAGCTTTGACGAGCAGCGGCGTCGCCCAGCTGCGGCGCGTGGCCCTTTCAACTTTCCACACTTCCTTGCCGGTCCGTTTGTCGAGCGCGACGATCGCGGAACCCGTGCCCATCTCCTGGTCGTTCTGAAGGATGATCAGGTTCTCAAACAGCACCGGGGAGGTCCCGGGACCCATCCCTGCCTTCGCGATATCCCCAAGCGAGGCCTTCCACACCAGCTTGCCGTTGAAGTCATACGCATAGAGACCGGCGGCTTCGAAATAGGCATAGACAATCTCACCATCGGTGACGGTTGTCGACGAGGCGTAGGTGTTCTTACGGTGACGGTTGTCGTGCATCAGACCGTCGTACGACGTTCGCTCCCAGAGGAGTTTGCCGGTGCGGCTGTTGTAGGCCAGCACCTTGAGCGCGTGTGTGTAGTCGACGCCCTCGCTATCGGCGTGCAGATACCCGGGCTTCAAGTCAAATCCGAGGTGGTCTGGGGCGGTACGGCCCGCAACCTGCTCACCCTTGATCGACGTCGTTAGAAACAGGTGGTCGCCCCAGATCACCGGCGACGAGTGGCCTCGCCCTTCGACCGGTACCTTCCAGGCGACGTTCTTCGCGGGTGACCACTCCTCGGGATACGAGGTGCCGGCGGCCACACCAAGTCCGTCCGGTCCACGCCACTGCGCCCAATTCTCGTCGACCGCGGCTGTTTGCGGCGCGCCGCCGAGCGCAACTACAGCCACGGCACACGCGAGAGGACTACACCTCGTCAGGTTCATCATCGTGAGCAGTAGCATACACGCGCGCTCCCGGCGAGTGACTGGACATCTGTTTGCATGATCTCCACAGATACGTAACGCGATATCCAGCAATCAAGGAGACAGGCAACATGACAGCCGGAACGATGGATCGACAGCAGCGCTCGGAAGGACGCGTGGCAAAGGCGATCGAGGAACAGACGGCAAAGCTTCCGTCTGACACCTTCCTGTGGGTTGCGATCGGCTCGATGGCCACCTCGGCCACTCTGCAGTTGATGGGCAACAAACAGGCAAGTGTGTTTGTCGGGCAGTGGGCGCCGACGCTGCTGATTCTCGGGCTCTACAACAAGCTCGTCAAACAGCTCGGGTCCGATCGCACGGAGAACGCCGTCTAGCACTGGCGGGAGCCAGCCCGGGAGACTCGAGTCCGGGCTGCGCTCCTTACACTCTGCGGATCTGCCAAGACCGGCTCTCCCTCCCGCAGTGCTTCCTCATCCGCGTGCCTCGTCGGCCGATTGGATAGAATCGGGACGAACTGAGGGAGATGATGAAAAGACTGCTTCTGACATTCGCGATCTGCGCCGCTGCTGCCGCATGCGGTAATTCTGAAGAAACGCCCCCGCCTGCTACTCAACCGCCGACCCAGTCTGCTGGCGCAACGATTCCTGCGGCGCCGGCCGTTGATGCAAACGCCATCCTCGAGCGCATCAAGGTGCTCTCGTCTGATGAGTACGAAGGCCGCGCACCCGGAACGAAGGGTGAAGACCTGACCGTCAAGTACCTGGTGGACGAGTCGAAGACGCTCGGCCTTCAGCCCGGGAACCCGGATGGGACCTACGTCCAGAAGGTGCCTCTCGTTGGCATCACCGGCGCCCAGGCGCAACCGCTCACCATTACGAAGGGTGCGCAGAAGAAGGCCTACAAGTGGTCCGATGAGGTCGTAGCCTGGACGCGCCGCGTCGCCGACACATCGTCGATCGCGGACTCCGACATCATCTTCGCCGGCTACGGTGTCGAAGCGCCCGAGTTCAACTGGAACGACTTCAAGGGCGTCGACGTCCGCGGCAAGACGATCGTCGTGCTGGTCAACGATCCGCAGGTGCCAAGCGCGTCGGATCCCTCGCAGCTGGACGACAAGGTCTTCAACGGTAAGGCGATGACGTACTACGGCCGCTGGACTTACAAGTACGAGAAGGCCGCGGAACTTGGCGCGGCAGGTGTCTTCATCGTCCATGAAACCGGTCCGGCCGGGTATCCGTTCCCGGTGGTCCAGGGCTTCCTGGGGGAGAGGTTCAGCCTCGTAGCGGAGGACAAGAACATGAGCAAGGCGAGCGTCGAAGGCTGGCTGTCGCTCGATGCCGCGAAGTCGCTGTTCGCAATGGCCGGGCAGGACTTCGATGCGCTCAAGAAGCAGGCGCTGAGCCGCGACTTCAAGCCCGTTCCCCTGGGGCTCAAAGCGTCCATGGGTCTTCGCAACACGATGCGGACGATCGATTCGCAGAACGTGATCGCAAAGGTGGAAGGCAGCGACGCACGCCTGAAGGACGAGTACGTCGTCTACTCCTCCCACTGGGATCACCTTGGCGTCGGTACCCCGGTTGACGGAGACAAGATCTACAACGGTGCGCTCGACAACGCCTCCGGAGTAGCGGCGCTCCTCGAGATGGCGAAAGCCTTCACGCAAGCGCAGCCGAAGCCGAAACGATCGATCCTCTTCCTGTTCGTCACCGCCGAAGAACAGGGGCTCCTCGGGTCCGAGTTCTACGCGACCAACCCACTCTACCCGCTCGAGAAGACCGTCGCCAACATCAACCTCGATGGTGTCAACCAGTGGGGGCGCACCAAGGACATTACCGTCGTCGGCATGGGCGCATCAGACCTGGACGACGTGCTGCGCGCCGCCGCGCAGGCGCAGGGGCGCACGCTCAATCCGGATCCCGAGTCGGAGAAGGGCTTCTACTACCGGTCCGACCACTTCAACTTCGCGAAGGTCGGGGTGCCGGCACTCTACACCGATACCGGCGTCAACTTCGTCGGCAAGGATGAAGCATTCAGCAAGTCGAAGCGTGACGAATACACGTCGACCGACTATCACAAGCCGTCGGACGAGATAAAGCCTGACTGGGACCTGAGCGGCGCGGTCGAAGACGTCCAGCTCATGTTCATGGTGGGACACATGGTGGCAAACACGGACCGCTATCCGGAGTGGAAAGCGGGGAATGAGTTCAAAGCAAAACGAGACGCTATGCTCGGCCGCTGACAGCGTCTCGTTTTCCGAGTCGGTGACATGGAAAATGGAAGATGGTAAATGGAAAAGTGTTCTGCTTCAACGATGACGCGGCAACTTCAGCACTGACGCGTCGAGCGGCGGCACTTTACCATTTTCTCTTTTCCATCTTCCATGGACTCTGACGCCTGGAAGAACCCCGAGATCGCTAGCGGTCTCGGGGTTCTTCCAAATACGTGTATCCGTTCAGCCCTTCTTCGTAGAACTCCAGCAGCCGGCCCGACTCCTCGTAGTTGATCTTTCCCTCGCGGACCGCCAGCTCCACGTCCTGGCGCAGCTTGCGCACGAGAACCTCGGAGTCGAATTCCACGTAGTCCAGGACCTCCTTGACCGTGTCGCCTTTGATGACATGGTCCAGCACGACGCTGCCGCCCTCATCGAGACTGACGTGAACGGCATGGGTGTCACCGAACAGGTTGTGCAGATCGCCAAGGATTTCCTGGTAGGCGCCGACGAGGAACACACCCAGGTAATACGGATTCCCATCGAGCGGGTGCAGCGGCAACGTGCGCTTCACGTCGCGCCGGTCGATGAACTGGTCGATCTTGCCGTCCGAGTCGCAGGTGATGTCGCCGAGGACGGCGGGATGTGTCGGCGGCGTATTGAGCCGGTGAATCGGCATGACCGGGAACAGCTGCTTGATCGCCCAGCTGTCCGGGCATGACTGGAACAGCGAGAAGTTGCAGAAGTACGTATCCGCCATCGTGTCGTCCAGACCCTGCAGGTCCTCGGGGACATCGTCCATGGCGGCCACGATTTTCTTCAGCTTCACGAGGATCGCCCAGTAGAGATTCTCCGCCTGGCAGCGCTGCTCGAGCGGAAGATAGCCGCCGCTGAACAGATTGAGCGCCATGTCGAGCGCCTGCTGCGCGTCGTGATAGCTCTCGAGAGCGTTACGAGGGTTCAGATTCTGGAACGTCTCGAGCAGATCGATGATCGGTTGCTCGACCTCTTCCGGCTTGATCACGTCCGGAATCTTCTCTTCGCCAAACGCCGACACACCGAGGACGTTGAAGATGAGGACGCTGTGGTAGGCGACAATCGCGCGGCCGCTCTCCGACACGATCGTCGGATGCTTGACGCCCTCATCATTGCAGACCGTCTGGATGTGATAGACGACGTCGTTGGCGTATTCCTGCAGCGTGTAGTTGACGCTCGACTCGAAGTTGGTCTGGGACCCGTCATAGTCGACGCCGAGTCCACCGCCAACGTCCAGGTACTCGAGGCCGGCGCCAGACTTCACGAGTTCGGTATAGACCCGCGCAGCCTCGTTCAGCGCGCCTTTGACGATCCGGATGTTGGGGATCTGACTGCCGAGATGGAAATGGAGCAGCTTGAAGCAGTCGGCCATCCCGCGGGCCTTCAACTCCTCGAGGCCGCGAAGGACTTCCGCGACCGTCAAACCGAATTTCGAGCGGTAACCGCCTGAGCCTTGCCAGTGGCCGCCGCCGCGGGCGGCGAGCTTCACGCGCATCCCGATCTGGGGACGAACGCCGACCTTCTCGGCGTATTTCAGGATCAAGCCGAGCTCGGTGTACTTCTCGACGACGGGGATGACGGTGCGCCCGATCTTCTGCGCGAGCATCGCCATCTCGATGAACTCGGCGTCCTTGAAGCCGTTGCAGATGATCGGCGTGTCGTTGTAGGCCTGCGCCGCGACGGCCAGCAGCTCGGGCTTCGAGCCTGCTTCGAGGCCGAAACCGTACTCGCGCCCGAAATCGAGCACCTCTTCGACAACCTGCCGCTGCTGATTGACCTTGATGGGGTACACGCAGATGTACTTGCCGTCGTACCCGTGCTGCGTGATCGCGGACTTGAAAGCGTTGTGAATGTCTCCGACACGGTGCCGCAGGATGTCCTTGAACCGGATCAGGACCGGCAGACCGATCCCGCGTAGTTGCAGGTGGTCGGTCAACTGCTTGAGATCGATGGATCTTTCTGTTTCCTTCGTGGGATGGACCAGGACGTGTCCCGCCGGGGAGATAGAGAAGTAGCCCTTCCCCCACCGTTCGATTTCATACAGTTCGCTGGCGTCGGTGACGGTAAACACCTCTCCTGTCTGCCAGTTGCGTTGCGTCTTGATTGTCGGAGTGCTCACGACTCAAATGATACACGGGACGAAACTATCGACCTACGGAGTTATCCAACTATCGAGTTGCCGACCACGGGTGTTCGGATGCGGAATTCGGCTGGCCGGATTCGGAACGACGATCAAACCGTCCCCGCTCCCTGGTGATGGGATGAGCGGCAGTCATCCCGTGACCAGCGACGGTATTTCGCATGTGAAGTGAGAGATCGACGCGGACCAGGGGCGAGCGGCAACGGTGGCGGGCTGAATGCACTCGCGTGTTGGCACTAACCCACACGACGAAATGCCGTTTTGTTACGTCTAACCGTTGCATGAAACCGCCGGCCAGCCAGCAGCTCGATCTGAGCGGAGCCAACCGCGATCTGCCCGCTCCCGTGCGGCCGCGCTACGGCGTCCCGTGGTCGCTGGTTTTCTTCGTCGCGACGCTCCTTGGCTTCGTGTCCTCGATGCTGGCCTGGCAGCTGACGGTCACGCTCGAGCGCACCGGCACCTACTTCCGGTGGCTGGTCGTGCTCAACTGCGCCTACTGGTACACCTGGGCGCTCTTCACGCCGCCGATCGTCTGGCTGTCGCAGCGGTTCCGGTTCGAGTGCCAGGGCCTGGTCCGCGCCGTGGCGGTCCACCTCCCGGCGGTCGTCTTCTTCTCTCTCGCCCACATCGGCGCAATGCAGGCCGCCCAGTGGTGGCTCGTGACGGCCGACGGCGGCGAGTTTCGCTGGTGGTCGGCCGCGCAGCGCGCCGCACTCATGAACTTCGACTGGGAGATGATGACCTACTGGGCCATCGTCGGACTCAGTCA
This sequence comes from Acidobacteriota bacterium, assembly GCA_013817065.1. GTDB lineage: Bacteria > Acidobacteriota > Vicinamibacteria > Vicinamibacterales > 2-12-FULL-66-21 > JACDCA01. Next base: position 5,177 of record JACDDJ010000076.1, on the reverse strand, counting down.
TGCGCTGCTCTACTACCGTGAGTCCCGCGATCGGGCGCTGCGCACCGCGCAACTCGAAACCCGTTTGATCGAGGCGCAGCTCAAGACCCTTCAACAGCAACTCCACCCCCATTTCCTCTTCAACACGCTGCACGCGGTGTCGACGCTGATGCACCGGGACGTGGCGGCGGCCGATCGCACGTTGATGCGGTTGAGCGACCTTCTGCGACTCACGCTCGAGCGGCTCGGCGAGCAGGAAGTGACGCTCGCGTCCGAGCTCGAGTTTCTGCGCAAGTACCTGGATATCGAACGCATGCGTTTTGCGGACCGCCTGGTGGTTCGCTTCGACGTCAGTCCTGAAGCGGAAGCGGCGTTCGTCCCGACCCTCCTGCTACAGCCGCTGGTCGAGAACGCGATCAAGCACGGCGTGGCACGGAAGTCCGGCGCCGGTCACATCGAGATCTCGGCGTGCCGCGAGCACGACAAGCTCCACATCGAGATTCGCGACGACGGCGTCGGGTTGTCCGAGGACGCGCTGACGGCACTGCACAAGGGCATCGGCGTCTCGACGACGAGGGCGCGGCTGCAGCATCAGTTCGGCGCCGACTTCCGCTTCGAGTTCCACCGGCTGTCGCAAGGTGTGGCGGTGATCGTGGTGGTGCCGTGGCGGGTGCAGACGCCGGCGCAGACAACAGGGGCAGATGAAGCGTCCCGGATCTCGGGCCGCCCCGGAATCCGGGCAATCCGCGCCGTGAGCTAGGCGCGAAACGTGGCGCCAGATGACAACGTGGAGTGAGAGATGAAAAAGATTCGAACGCTGGTCGTAGACGATGAACCGCTCGCTCGCGAGCGCCTGACAAATCTCCTGTCCGCGGAACCGGACATCGAAGTCATCGGGCAATGTCGGGACGGCGAAGAGGCGGCCACCGCGATCGTCGATCACACGCCGGACCTCGTCTTCCTCGACGTCCAGATGCCGGCGATGAACGGCTTCGAAGTCATCGACACGGTCGGCTCTGAGCGGATGCCGCTTGTCATCTTCGTGACCGCATACGATCAGCACGCCCTCAAGGCGTTCCAGGTGCGGGCGCTCGATTACCTGCTCAAGCCGTTCGACCGCGATCGCTTCCAGGAGGCGCTGCAGCGCGCGCGGACCTACATCCAGCGCGACGAGACCGGCGACATCGGCCGCCGGCTCCTGGCCCTGGTCAAGGACCTCCGCCGCGATCAGCCCAAGACCGACCGGCTCGTGGTCAAGTCGGGCGGACGACTGTTCTTCCTGCGGACCGACGAGATCGACTGGATCGAAGCGGCCGGCAATTACGTCCGCCTGCATGTCGGGCCCGTCTCCCACCTGCTGCGCGAAACGATGAACGCGATCGAAGGCCGGCTGGATCCCGAGAAGTTCTTCCGCATCCACCGCTCGCGGATCGTGAACATGGAGAGGATCCAGGAGATGCAGCCGTGGCTGAACGGCGAGTATGCGGTCCTGCTGCGAACCGGCACGCGCTTGACCTTGAGCCGCGGGTATCGCGAAAAGCTTCAGGACCGTCTGGCACGTCCGGTCTAGCCTTCCCTATTTAAGGCAGAGCTACCTACCCAAACTGTGGTCGGCGCGCTGAAAATGCGACGCCGGCTACAGCCCACCCCTGCAGAAACCCAATAAAGTCGAGCTTCGGCGTAGGCAAACCGCTTGCGTAAGCGGTGCTGTAACCCAACAGTTCCAGCAAGAGAGACGCGAAGATGCAGCTGCAGACAGTGCGCCGGATCGCCATACCGGTTGCGAACAGGACGGTGGCCGAGGCCGCCTCGGCGCCGGTGATTCTCGTCGTGACCCCCGACGCCAACTTGCGCGAGGTGTCCCAGCGCGTCCTCAGCCGGGAGGGCTACCGGGTGCTCACGGCGGCCCATGCCGGCCATGCGGTGCTAGCCTGCTTGCAGGCGGGCCGCGTCGATATGCTCGCGGTTGAACTGTCGATGGACGACGTCTCGGGCCCGGCCCTCGCCGAGCGACTCCGGCGCCACTGCCCGCATCTCCGGGCCGTCTACTTCGCAAAGAGCGGAACGCCGGAGTGCGACGGGGTGATCGTCCGGCCGTTCACGCGCGACGATCTGCTGCGCGTCCTGCCCGGACTCAAGTTGTCGGTCGGCGCCTGAGCCTCAGTTCTCTCCGCCGACCTGCTTCGGCGGCATCTTGAAGATCTGATCGTCGATCGGGACGTTGAACTCGATCTTCTCGAACTTCATTTCGACCACCTGGTTCCCATTGACGACCTGCGTCACACTGAAGGGCACCATCCGGCCTTCGACCGGCTTGAAATCCGAGAACCGCATCTCCATACGGATAGCCTGCCCCCCATCCTCGGTATCGATGACCATCTTTGCCTCGAGCCCCGTTTCGGCATCGAGGTAGTAGTGCATCGCCGGGCTGCCCTTGGGCGTGACGATCAGGTGATGGAGTTTTCGTCCAGCCTCGGTCAGCGGTTCGGCGAGTTCGATCTTCGTTCCCTTCGACTTGTAATCGAAGAGCGGCGAGTCGATCTGGGAGTTCTGCTTCAAACCCTCGGTCTGCGGACCGGGCGGCAGCGGCTGCGGCGGAAGCCCGGCGGCCGCCATCCATGCGGTCGTGCCGTCGAACCCCACGATCATCTTCTGACCCGCGAGACCCATCTCGTTGCGAACGAAGTACGGGCGCTTCGAGGTGGTCGTGATCGTAACCTTCGAGCCCTGCATGGTGCCGGAGCCGGTCGTCCGAACACTGTTGGTGCTCTTGAGCAGATCGTAACCGCCCTTGGCCTGGATGTTCCTCGCCACGATCTCGTCAACCGTCTGAGCATGGGCCGAGGGAGCGACCAGCACGAGCGTCGCCAGCAACACGACGCGGCGCACCGACAGAGATGTCATCGAGCCTCCAGGCAATACGAGTAATTGCACGACATTGTACGAGCGAAACGCGGAGCGACGCTGATCACTCCGCGCTTACTGTCGTTCCGGTCGGTTAAACCCGCTTCCGCACCATCATCCGATACAGCGCAAGCAGGATAATCGCACCGAGTATGGATACTATCCATCCTGCGGCATCACCCTCGCCGTACCAACCCATGGCTCTGCCGACGAAGCCGCCGAGCAGTGCGCCCGCAATCCCCAGCAGAATGGTGACGATGAAGCCGCCCGGATCACGTCCTGGCATCAATAGCTTGGCGATGATGCCGACGACCAGGCCGAACAGAATCCACGTGAGAATGCCCATCGTTATCCTCCAGTTTCCTTGCGTGCACGAAATGCAAGGAGCCGACCATATGCCACGGATGAGCCGCAAAGCACGGCCGCAGTATAGTGACGCCGTGCACGTCCTCGTTGCTCTCGTGTTCCTTGTCGCGCAACAGTCAACGGCTGCCGGACAGCCCCGCATGAACCTCGAAGGTCTTCACAACGCGATCAAATCGTTCGATGGCGTTGCCGGATTAGCGGCGCGCAACCTGCTCACCGGCGAAGAGATCGTCATCAACGCCGATGCACGCTTCCCGACGGCGAGCGTCATCAAGACCGCCGTCATGGTTGAGGCGCATCACCAGGCGTCCCGCGGAACACTGGCGCTCGATACCACTCTTCCACTCCACCAGGCCGACAAGGTGGGCGGATCAGGCGTCCTCCACGGGCTATCGGCGGGGATCGTGCTGCCGGTGCGCGATCTCATTCACCTCATGATGGTGGTGAGTGACAACACCGCCACGAACCTGCTCGTGAATCGGCTCGGCACCAAGAATGTCGATGCGCGGCTCGTGGCGCTCGGGCTCGCGCACACGAAGTTGTTCCGGCCAACGTTCCGTGACGGAAAGGCAGACATCTTCCCGGAGTTGGAGAAGGAGTTCGGCCTCGGCATGTCGACGCCGCGCGAGATGGCGAAGTTAATGGAACTGATCGCCACAGGCGGTGCGGTTGACCAGGGAGCGTCCACCGCCATGCTCGAGACGCTGCGCCGCCAACAGGACCGCGCCATGATCCCGCGACTGCTCCCAGGGAACCTGCAGGTAGGTAACAAGACCGGCACGGACTCGGAGAAGCTCGCCGACGAACGCGGACGCCGCGGCGCGATCCGAGTCGACGCCGGGATCGTCACCGGTGACGGTGTGCGTTACGTGATCGCCGTCTTCACCAGGGGCGGCGGCGACACTCGCGGTGGAGTGGATAACGCCGGCGTCCTGCTCGGTGCGCAACTGTCGCGGATGGTGTACGAGCAGTTCACGCGCAAGTGAGAGGCGCCAGCCGCGCATAGCGCGGCCGGCAACGCGATCTGTAGACCCACGGCCACCCGGCTCTCTCTGTGAAACTTTGCGGCTCTGTCACTTCTCTGGGAGAACCCGCAAGCAGCCGCGAATCTGCACCGGGCTCGGCCTAGAACAGCCGCCCACCCTCGTGCCTTAGCAGCCACTCTTTACGATGAAGGCCACCGCCGTATCCGGTGAGTGTGCCGTTGCTGCCGATGATCCGATGGCAGGGGACGATCACGGCGACAGGATTCGCGCCGTTGGCGGCACCGACGGCGCGGACGGCGGCGGGCGAGCCGACGAGCACGGCTATTTCGGCATACGTCGCGGTCTTTCCGGCCGGCACCTGGCGCAGTGCGTCCCACACTCTCTTCTGGAATGGGGTGCCGTTCATCTCGACCGGGATCCTGTCGATGGCTTCGAGGTCGCCATCAAAGTAGCGCCCTAGCGTGTCCGCCACGACGCCCGGCCCGCTGCTCTCCTGAACGGACTCGGTGGGATACCAGCGCTGCAATGTGGCCCGGACGGACGCATCATCCGCCCCGAAATGCAGCAGGCAGACACGCCCGTTCCTGGTCGCGAGGGTGAGGGACTCGATCGGAGTGTCGATGACCGCCAGCTCAATCACGCAATCAAGATTATCCCCCGCGAAGCCGCCATGGAACACCTGCGCGTGAGGCGCCGGGTGATCCTTACGCGTTGACGGCGCGACGGCTGGTGAACAGTGACGGAGCGCGGAGACGCAATGCAACGACGAGGCTGGTCCCGAACGACGATCCGCTCAGAATGGTGGACACCGTGAAGTAGGCCGGCGCGAACAGCCCCACCGACGACAGGAAGCTGGCGCCGACCAGCGTCACGCCCATCACGCCGAACAGGCAGACACACGCGGCGTCGATCGCAGCCGCCACCGCACGCGCGGTGTAAACC
>JACDDJ010000596.1 GCA_013817065.1 Acidobacteriota bacterium | reverse complement strand
GCGCCGGACCGGCCGCCTCGCCGGCCAAGTTCGCCCACTATCGCCGGCAGACCGACGTCGTGCAGGACGTCTCGGCGTTCAACACCGGGGTCATGAACTTCACCGGCGGCGGATTTCCGGAGCAGCTGCGGTCCGGCCGAGTCTCAGCCGATTTCTTCAAACTCACTGGTGCGCCGTTGGTGACCGGGAGAACCTTGCTCGCGGAGGAAGACGTGCCCAACGGCCCCCGCGTCACGGTGATCTCGCAGCGCCTGTGGGAAACGCGCTTCAACGCCGACCCGAACATCGTTGGCAAGAGCATCTCGCTTGGGGATGAGCCCTATACCGTCGTGGGCGTGCTCGGCGACTTCGACTTTCGCGAGTTCGGGCCAACGCCCCAGGTATGGGTGCTGTTCCAGCTGGATCCAACACGGCGGACCAGGGGCATTACTTCCAGGCGATGGGACGGCTGAAGCCTGGCGTCACGCAGCAGCAGGCCGACGCACGGCTCCAGGCATCCGCCGCGGATTTTCGTGCTCGCTTCCCCACTGTTCTCAATCCGCAGAGCTCCTTCGGGGTCCGGGGCATCCAGGAGGTCATCGTCGGCCCTCAAACGCGCCAGTCGCTGCTGATCTACGGCGGAGCGGTCAGCTTCGTGCTGCTGATCGCGTGCGCAAACGTCGCCAACCTGCTCCTCGTGCGCGCGACCGGACGAAGGCGCGAGATCGCCATCCGCGCGGCGATCGGCGGATCGCGCGGCCGGATCATCCGGCAGCTGCTCACCGAGAGTGTCGTCCTCTCGCTTTCGGGGGGCCTGCTTGGCTTGTTTGTCGGCTGGGCTGGCATCCGGGCGTTGCTGTCGGTCAACACCGCGGGCCTGCCCCGGGTCGGGGAAAATGGGGCGCTGGTTGCAATGGACTGGCGTGTCGTCGCCTTCACACTCGGCGTGTCGCTTGCCACGGGGATCATCTTCGGTCTGATCCCGGCGCTTCAGAGTTCGAAGGCCGATCTGACGACGACCTTGAAGGAGAGCGCGGGCCGATCCGGCACCGGATTCCGGCAGAACAAGGTGCGCTCGGTGCTGGTCGTCATCGAAGTGGCACTCGCGCTCGTGCTTCTGATCGGTTCGGCGCTGCTGATCCGGACCGCCGTTGCGATCGGCAGAGTCGATCCGGGCTTCGACACGCACAATGTGCTGACGCTCCGGATGTCACTGAAGGGCGCCAAGTACGAAAAGGCCGAAGCGGTCGAGCAGGTGGTGCGGAACGGCGTCGAGCAGCTGCGCTCGATCCCGGGCGTCGTCGAAGCCAGCGCCACGTGCTGCGTCCCTCTGCAGGGTGGCTACGGCCTCCCATTCCGCATCGTCGGACGCGCACTGGCGGCGGATGCGCAAGGACCTTTCCACGGCGGCGGTGGCTGGATGACGGTCTCCCCCGGCTACTTCGAGGTCTTCAAGATCCCGATCAGAAAGGGGCGCACCTTCAACGATCGGGATACCGCGGCTTCCACGCGGTGGTGATCATCAACGAAGCGATGGCCCGGCAGTACTGGCCGCAAGCCGATCCGCTGGTGGACCGGCTGACGATCGGCAAGGGCGTCATGCGCGAATTCGAGACCGAGGGCGAGCGCCAGATCATCGGTGTGGTCGCTGACATCCGCAGCCAGGGGCTCAACAGCGAGCCCCAGCCCCAGATGTGGATCCCGCAGGCGCAGGTTCCGGATGCGGCCAACGCACTGAATGTCGGCCTGACGCCGATCTCATGGATCGTTCGGACGCAGGTTGCGCCCCAGTCGCTGAGCGGCGCCATCCAGGACAAATTGCAGCAGGCCACCGGGCTCCCCGTCTCGAACGTCCGCTCGATGGACGAGATCGTCGCGCTGTCGGTGTCACGGCAGAAGTTCAACATGTGGGTCATGGCGGTCTTTGGCGCGTGCGCCCTCCTCCTGGCGGCGATTGGCATCTATGGACTGATGGCGTATTCAGTCGAACAGCGGACCCAGGAGATTGGCATCCGGCTCGCGCTCGGCGCCCAGGCGTCGCAGGTGCGGAGATGGTCGTGACGCAGGGCATGGTTCTCGCGCTCATTGGTATCGGGCTCGGTCTCGCGGGTGCGTTCGGTCTGGCGCAGTTGATTACCGCGTTTCTGTTCGGAGTCACCGCCAAGGACCCGGTTGTCTTTGCCGGCGTGCCGGTCCTGCTCGCGGCCGTGGCGCTGCTTGCCGTCTGGCTGCCGGCGCGTCGCGCCAGCCAAGTCGATCCCCTGATCGCGTTGCGCTACGAGTAGCCGTCCACGAGCGGTAGACTCAGCACCATCCATATTGAGGAGAGGTGCTGATGCTGGCAAGTTCGTGGCGGCGGGTAATCGCGAGTAGTGTCCTGACGGCAGGTCTTGTTTGGCCGGTTCTGGCCGCGCCGCAGGCGCCGCCCGCCCCCCCGCAGGAGGTTCCGAGCGATCTCGAGTCGTTGCTCGGTGCGCCGCAGAGCGAGATGCGGCTGGTCGTTCAGCGCTACACGCTCGACCGCAACACGCTGAACGGTAATTACCTTGCGGGTGGCCGAGGCGGCGGACTGGGCGGTGGCGGTCGAGGCCGCGGCGACGCACCGCCCGCAGCCACGCCCGGACCCGCGCCAGCCGTGAACCTGAGCGTCTCGCTGTCACCGAACCGGATCGCGCGTCTGAAGCGATTCGATCTCGACTGGCAGGCGGGGCTTGCGAAACTCGATGCCGGCGAGCTGACCCCTGCCGGACGAGAGCAGCTGGGGTCGCTGCAGCAGACGATCACGGCAAACATGCAGCAGCTCGATGCGGATGCAACCGCGATCGCGGAAGTCATGCCGCTGGTCCCGTTTGCGCCGGAGATTACCACCTTTGTCGAGCACCGCATCCGCATGGGCGACATGGACGGCCGGCGTGCCGCTGCCTCCATCGATGCGGTCACGCGTCAGATTGCGGCCGTCAAACAGAAGCTGCAGGACGGCCTCGGCGCGACACCAACGAAGGACGCGATGCGAGCCAATCGTGAGATCGCTATGCGGGCGGCCGATTCGGTGGACGCGCTGCGTGCAAACGTCAGCGAGTGGTTCAATCACTACAACCTCTACGATCCGCTCTTCACCTGGTGGGTCCCGCTGCCCTACGGTCATGCCGACAACGCGCTGGTTGAATACGCCGCGTTCCTGCGCGGTCCGGTCGCGGCCGCCGGCCATCAGCCAATGAATGCGGCGCCAGCCGGAGGCCCGATCGCTGTCGCGCCGGCGCCTAAGCTGCCGAGCGTGCCAGATCTTGCCGCAATCATCGCGTTGCCGCAGGACGAAATGGCGCCGGTCGTTCAACGGTTCCTCGGCCGACCGGCCGGCGGACGCGGCGGCGCCAGCCCGGACCGCGCCCCGGAGTACTACAGAGGGTGGCTGGC
>JACDDJ010000595.1 GCA_013817065.1 Acidobacteriota bacterium | reverse complement strand
GCGCGGTGATCGACTACGCGGCGCGCAACCGCGAGCACCTGCTGTTCAACATCTTCAAGATGGGGCAGCGCGCGATCACCCGAGGGAGCGAGGACACGTGGACGCCGGCGCCGTCCCGCGTGAACGCGCTCACGGCGAACGACCCCGAGGCGTGGGCCACGCTGCGAAAGCCTGAGCTGCGCGATCCGCGCGGCTACATTATCCCGGCGGACCAGGCGGACTTCCCGACAGCGATCAAATTCATCAACGCCCTGCGGGAAGTGAACGTCACCGTCCACCGAGCGAGGGCGGCGTTCGACGTTGGCGGTAAGAAGTATGCGGCGGGATCGTTTGTGGTGATGACCGCGCAAGCCTTTCGCCCGCACGTGATCGACATGTTCGAGCCGCAGGATCATCCCAACGTGATTCCGTATCCGGGGGCGCCGCCGACGCCGCCGTACGACAACGCGGGGTGGACGCTGGCGTTCCAGATGGGGGTGCAGTTCGATCGCGTTCTCGAGCCGTTCTCGGGGCCGTTCGAGAAGGTGACGGAGTGGAACGTGAAGCCGGCGGCCACTGACGCGCCGAGCGCCTCGGGGGGCATCGTGCTCGATCTGCGCCAGAACGATTCGTATCTTGCAATCAATCGTTTCCAGAAGACGGGTAAACGTCGGGTGGCTGCACAGGGGCCAACGTTCGGCGGACAGAGGGTGATTGTTGATGGGTCCGGGTCGGTGCCGGACGACCTCCGCTCGTTCGGACTGACGCTTGGCCGCTCGGGGATTGTCGGCGGCGGCACCACCCTGCGCGCTCCCCGCATCGGCCTGTGGGACCAGTACGGCGGCTCGATGCCGTCGGGCTGGACGCGCTGGATCCTCGAGCAGTTCGAGTTCCCCTTCTCGCGCGTGTTCGCGCCGGAGCTTGACGCCGGGAACCTGAACGCAAAGTACGACGCGCTGATCTTCGTGAACGGGGCTATCCCCGGTGTGGCGGGTGCCGGCGGCGGCGGGCGTGGTGGTGGACGCGGCGGCGCTTCGACTTCGGCGACTGCGGGTCGCCCAGCGCAGGCCCAGCCGGAGATCCCGGCCGAGTACCGCTCACACGTCGGCAGGATGACCGCGGAAGCAACGATCCCGAAGCTGCGCGCCTTTGTTGACGCCGGCGGGACCCTGATAGCCATCGGCAGCTCCGCCGAAAACATCGTCCGCCACTTGAACCTGCCGCTGGACGATCACCTGGTAGAGGACGGCAAGCCGTTGCCGCGTGCGAAATACTTCGTCCCCGGCTCGGTGCTGACGGCCGCTGTCGACACCAGGCACCCGGCCGCCGCGGGGATGGCGGAACGGGCGCACTTCTTCTTCGATAACAGCCCTGTGTTCAAGGTCCGCGGTGCCGATCCGTCTGTCCGCGTGATCGCGCGTTTTGACACCGCGACGCCGCTGAAGAGCGGCTGGGCCTGGGGTCAGACTTACCTCGAGGGCGGCGTGGTCGCGGCGGACGTTCAGGTCGGCAAAGGGCGCGTGTATCTCTACGGCCCCGAGATCCTGCACCGGGCTCAGCCGCACGGCACGTTCAAGCTGCTGTTCAACGCGCTCCTGGCGTCCGGAGGGGGTCAGGCCCGTTGATTAGAATCCCCACATGACGCGGACGCCGGTGTGGGCCACTTTGTAAGTGCTCTCATCGGTGATCACGCCCAGGGTGACGCGGAATTCAGGCGCGACCGTCAGCGCTGGCGTCACCCTGATCGGGACGAGGACACCGCCGGTCAGGCCGCCCCCCGTCAAGGCGCGAGTCTCGGCAAAACTTCGCAGACTCGGATGCCCTGCTGGATACGTGACGCCGGGGCCGACGCCGGTTATCGCCAGGGAGTGGAACTGGTCGAAGGTGCGCCACGACAACCCGCCGAGTAACGCCACGTTCACTCGACCGGGCTCGCGCGACTTCCACACCACGTGCGCCGAGTAGCCATTGGCCACCGAGTTACTGTGGGCGGACCGGCCGAAGATCCCGGTCCTTTCGAGCTCCTCGCGCGAGTAGGGACCGGGACCAGAGACCTGGCTGCTCAGCAACCCCTCGAAGACCCGCTCAGAGGATTCTCCAAAGCCCCGATCCATCTCGAATTCAAGGCTCCACGCACCGGTCAGCCGGAGACCGACCAGACCGCCGGCGGTCGGGAACGTCCCGACATCCACCGGGCCACGTCCACCGCCGTTACCGGCAAAAACCCCAGCGACATACACCCGGTTCGACTGGGCCGCCGCTGGGACGGAGGCCGTCGCCACCATCGCCAGGATCAAAACCGCCCTTCGCATAGCCGCCTCCAGCCAGGAAGGCGTCAGAACCGCCCGAATCAGCTCACCCGTAGGATGTGGATTCCGTGCCAGTCGTGTTCCGTGTAATCCGTGGCTATCCGTGAAATCCGTGGTTGGTGTCGGGCAACCAGCTTGCAACAACCACATGCATGCCGCGGAAGCCAGGACGCCCCCGTAAGGACGGCTCGACCAATACGTCCCTCATCGACTGGGAAGAGCCGGAGAACAACGCCCACGTCCTCGACTGGCGTGAACGGGCGCACGAGTTCGGCCTCATGCCCGGGGCTGAAGGCGACGAACCTGAGTCTGTCGTGCTGCCGCCAGACCGCCTTATCGCTGAGGACGACATCGAGGCCATCGAAGGCCGACGCCGCGAGCGCGAGGAGGAGGAGGAGGAGGAGGACGAGTCGGCCGGCGGTGAGGACGATGGGGCGAAGGCCGGCGAGGACGAGGGTAAGTTCGAAGCCGGTGTCTCACGCGAAGACATTGACCTCGTACGTCTGTATCTAAAAACCGTCGGCCAGCGGAAGCTGCTCACCGCCAAACAGGAGCAGGAGATTGGTCAACGGATCGAGGATGCGCGAGGAGCGGTGCAAGCCGCCCTTGGGACGATCCCGTGCGCACTCGACACACTGCTGAGCCTGGCCGCCGAAGTCAAGAAAGGCAACGCGCCGGCCGCCGAACTGATCCTGTTGCTGGACGGCGGCGAACTGAAGGAAGAGAACGTCACGCCCGTCCTGGCGGCTTTCCAGCGGATGCGGAACGCCCAGAAGAAGGTGTCGGATTGCCGGCAGAAATGCGAGGACCGTCGGTCCACAGCGGCCACCCGCGCCAGCTACATCCGCAGCATCCGTGAATCAAATGCGACGATCGAAAAGGAGATGCGGAGCCTGCCGATCCGCCCCTCGCTCGTCGAGCAGATCATCCGCGAGTTACGGGATGTCAACCGCGGCTTCGATGAGCTCGAGAAGCAACCTGCGTCCGAGCGCACCGCTCATCGTCACGAGCTCGAGAAACGCGCCGGTATGCCGCGGCGGCGCTTCTGCCGCGCCTTCGCTCTGGTGCGGGAGCAGGAAGACGTGGTGAACGAGGCCAAGCGCGAGC
>JACDDJ010000594.1:2286-3402 GCA_013817065.1 Acidobacteriota bacterium | reverse complement strand
ATCGCTGCCGATGAACGACGCGCCGATGACGAACGCCTGGGCGAGGCCGTTCGGGGTCTCCTGCGTCGCATAGGAGAGACGGATGCCCCACTGCGTGCCGTCGGCGAGAAGCTGCTCGAAGCGCGGACGGTCCTCGGGCGTCGTGATCACGAGGATGTCCCGGATGCCGGCGAGCATCAGCACCGACAGCGGGTAGTACACCATCGGCTTGTCGTAGACCGGCAGCAACTGCTTGCTGACGACCGTCGTCAGCGGATACAGGCGGGTTCCGCTTCCGCCTGCGAGGATGATCCCCTTCATACCGGCGCGGGCGAACTTTTGCCTGGCGCTCCAAGACGAAGGACGTGCGGCGCACGCAGGCTCGTCGCGTTGCGCGTGTCCACGACCAGCTTCGACGAATTCACCACCAGGTCGAAATCGAATGCCTTGTGGTCCGTCAGGATGACGACGCAGTCAGCAGCGGCCATATGCGCCTTGTCGAGCGGCACTGACTTCATGTCGTAGCCACCCGGCCACGCGTCCGCCCGGAGCTCGGGCGCCCACGGATCCGAGTAGGTAACCTCCGCACCGGCGTTGTGCAGCAGGTGGATGACATCGAGCGCCGGGGACTCGCGCATGTCGTCGATGTCTTTCTTGTAGGTGATGCCGGCGACGTGGATCCGCGATCCGTTGACCGCTTTCTTGTGCGAGTTCAGCGCTTCGCGAACCTTGTCGACGACGTAGTGCGGCATCGCGCCGTTGATGTGCCCGGCGAGCTCGATGAAGCGTGCGTCGAAGCCGAACTGCTTCGCCTTCCACGAGAGGTAGAACGGATCCACCGGGATGCAGTGTCCTCCGAGGCCTGGTCCTGGGTAGAACGGCATGAAGCCGAATGGCTTGGTCTTGGCGGCGTCCACTACTTCCCACACGTCGATGCCCATGCGGTCGCACATCAGCGCGAGCTCGTTGACCATGCCGATGTTCACGGCACGGAAGGTGTTCTCGAGCAGCTTCACCATCTCGGCTACCGTCGGCGAGCTCACCGGAATGACCGTATCGATTGCCGCCGAGTACAACGCCTGTGCGGTTGCCGAGCACTCCGGCGTCAGGCCGCCGACGACCTTGGGCACGTTCCTG
>JACDDJ010000594.1:0-2276 GCA_013817065.1 Acidobacteriota bacterium | reverse complement strand
GTTCCTGGTATTGAACTTCTCGTTGCCCGGATCGACGCGCTCGGGCGAGAACGCCAGGTGGAAGTCGACGCCGGCCTTCAATCCACTCTTTTCGAGGAGCGGCTGCACCAGCTCCGTCGTCGTCCCTGGATACGTCGTCGACTCGAGGACGATGAGCATGCCTGGGTGCAGGAACTGCGCGACCGCTTCGACCGACTTGACGATGTAGGACATGTCGGGGTCTTTGGTCTTGCGCAGCGGCGTCGGCACGCAGATGTTGATCGTGTCGAGCTCGGCGACGACGGCGAAGTCGGTGGTGGCGCGGAGCCGTCCGGCGTCCATGCAGTCCTTGACGGCCTTCGAGGGGACGTCGGGGATGTAGGACTCGCCGCGGTTGATCGCGTCCACCTTCGGCTCGGACAGGTCGATGCCGGTGACCGTGTAGCCCGCGTGTGCGAACTCCACCGCCAGGGGCAGACCGACGTAGCCGAGACCAACGACGCCAACTCGCGCACTGCGCGCACGGATGCTGTCAATAAGGTTTTTGCTCATAAAGGATGGCGGTACTTTAGCACCGGAGTTCGGCTGCTGGCGAGAGGGAGAAGGGTCCGGCGCGAGCTTTGCTCAGTCGCAGCCCTGAAGCAACACCCCCCTCTGAAGGCCTGTTTTTCGTGGGGTGGGGGTGCCGCATTCGAGAAGGCGCCCGATAAGTGTAACGGGCGCGCCATTCTTGTAATCGGAGGGATTCCGGCTTGACAACCATTCTTGCGTTCATCTTCGTCCTCGGCGTGCTGGTCTTCGTCCACGAGCTTGGCCACTTCATGGCGGCCCGCCGAATCGGCATCCGCGTCCTGACGTTCTCGCTCGGCTTTGGTCCCAAGCTGTTGAAGGTGAAGCGCGGCGACACCGTTTACTGCATCAGCGCGATCCCGCTTGGCGGCTACGTCAAGATGGCGGGTGAGAACCCGAAGGACGCGCGCACCGGCGCGGACGATGAGTTCCTGTCGAAGAGCAAGTGGCAGCGCTTCCAGGTGCTGATCATGGGGCCGGTGATGAACGTCGCGCTCGCCCTCGTCGTCATGGCGGCGGTGTTTTACCAGGGCGCGCCGACGCCGGCCTACAACAAGCAGGCGGTGGTGATCGGTGGATTCGGTGAGAACTCGCCGGCGCAGGCCGCGGGACTTCAGGCCGGCGACCGGGTTCTTTCCGTTGATGGCGATCCGATCGAGCATTGGGAAGACTTTCTGATCACCGTGGGACCGAAGGCCGGACGTCGCGTGACGATCGCGGTCGAGCGTGGCGGCGCCACGATCGAGGCGACGATGACGCCCGTCCCGCAGGGCAGGTACAAGACCGGTGACATCGGCACCTATCCGATCTTCAATCCGCAGGTGTCCGCCCTCACGTCCGGACAAGCGGCCGAAGCGGCCGGCCTCAGAGTCGGTGACGTTGTGATGGCGGCCAATGGCGAGGTCAACGCGACGTACCCGAGGGTGCTCGAACTCATCAAGATCAATCCGGACAAGCCGCTGGCGCTGGATGTTCGGCGGGAAGGCGCGATTCAGAGGATTGAAATCACTCCGAGGAAGTCAGGCGACGCGGCGCGCATCGGTGCAACCTTCGCGGTCGAGCACACCCAGGTTCATCCTGGTGTTCTGGGGGCGATCAAGATGAGTGCGGCCCAGAACTGGGACTGGACGAAGCTCATTGGCAAGACGCTCAAGGGCCTGTTCACACGCGACACACCGTTCAATCAGATGATGGGCCCGCTCGGGATCGCCGAGGTTTCGGGGAGCATGGCAAGTGCCGGCTGGATTCCGCTGTTCACGTTCATGGCGTTGATCAGCCTGAATCTCGGGCTGTTCAACCTGCTGCCAATTCCGGTCCTCGACGGTGGCCACATCGCGATCATGGCTCTGGAGGGTGTCGCGCGTCAGGATTTCTCCTTTGACGTGAAGATGAAGATGATGCGGGTTGGCCTGGTGCTGCTGCTCGCGCTGATGGGGACCGTGATCTACAACGACATCGCGCGGCTGGAGTGGGTGCAGCGGCTGGTGGCTGGGCCGGGATAGGCTGCCGGTCGTCAGTTGTCGAACAGGACGTCCAGGAGAAAGCTGAGCGGGTCTGTTCGCTTTGGCCGCCGTGCATCCTCTTCATCCTCTTCATCCTCTTCGTCGGATGATGATCCGCTGCGGACGTCCTCGTCGCTCATCGGGATCTGCCGTCCGCCGCGGTCGCGGCCTGGCGCATCCACGATCTGTCGCATTTCGCCGAAGTCCAGCCAGATCAGGTCGCAG
>JACDDJ010000593.1:3115-3413 GCA_013817065.1 Acidobacteriota bacterium | reverse complement strand
GCGCCATCGCGTTGGCCTCGTTGTACAGCTGGCCGCTCTGGGTGAGGAAGGCAGTGGTGTCTTCGAAGTACTGGACCGGGAACAGCGTCGTCGTTCCTTCGCAGGCAGCCGGGGTGAAGATCGGCGTGTCGGCGAGGATGAAGTGACGGCTGTTGAAGTAGTCGCGGACGGCGTCGATGACCTCGTGGCGGATGCGCAGGATCGCCTGCTGACGCGGGGCGCGGATCCAGAGGTGCCGGCGGTCCATCAGGAAGTCGACGCCGTGCTCCTTCGGGGTGATCGGATAGCTCTCGGCTTC
>JACDDJ010000593.1:0-3105 GCA_013817065.1 Acidobacteriota bacterium | reverse complement strand
TAGCCGCCCGGCGCACGGGTGTCGGCGCGCACCGTGCCGTGCACGATGATCGCGCTCTCCTGCGACAGGTGATCGGCCTGCGTGAACATCTCCCCGCCGACCGCCTGCTTCGACATCACGCACTGGATGAAGCCGCTGCCATCGCGGACCTGCAGGAAGTGGATCTTGCCGCTCGAACGGCGGTTGTGCAGCCAGCCACGCAACGTGACGGCCTGTCCTTCGAACCGGGCGATTTCGTCGATATACGCGATCATCAGTCCGCCAGTGCGCGTTCGATGCGCTGCCGCGCGCGCCGCGCTTCCTCCAGGACGGCCGTGGGGCTGCCGGTGTTGGCAAGCTCCATCATGTAGGTGCCGTCGTATCCAATCTTCCGCATCGTCACCAACGCTGCGGGCCAGTCGATCGTGCCCTGATAGGGGACCAGGTGGTCGTCCTCCCGCCGCCTGTTGTCGTGCACGTGCGTCGTGATCAGGTGCTCGGCCGCGATCTCGATCGCATCCGCGATGTCCCCCATCAGGTGCGCATGCCCGAAGTCCATGCACAGGCCGACGCTCGTACCTTCGAAGTCCCGATCGAGCATCGTCACCACGGCCTGCGCCGACGACAGATCGTTGGGGATGACCTCGAGCGCAACGCGGATACCGAGCGGCTCGGCCAGCGTGCAGATCTCTTCGGCGCTGCGCGATGCTGCGGCGCGAGTGTTGTCGCCGGATGCGGCGCGTGATCCCGGAACCCCGAGGTGGAGGACCATGAACCTGGCGGGGATCTGCCTGGCGATCGCAAGCGCAGCGGCCGCCTCGCGTACAGCCACCTGCCGCCGCCCGTTATCCGAACTTGCGGTGGAGTAGCTGACGCCATCGCTGCCCGCGCCGAAGTGATCCGTGATGGGGGCGTGGATGCTGTGCAGCGTCAGGCCGGTCTCTTTCAACCACTGCGCCAAACGCTCAATCTGGCCGGCGTCGTGATAGTCGAAGTGCGAACGTGTGGCAAACAGCTCGATCGACTCGAATCCATACCCGGCGACTTGCGCCAGGTGATCACGGCTGAGCCGCTGGTCGTGGTAAAGATGCGTCGAGATGCCGAAGTGCATGGTCTATGAGAGGTTTACGGCGGCGCCGCGAACCACCCATTATACCTACCTTCGCCGCGGGTCTTTCCGACGCGGCTTCGGCCTGGCCGCCTCTGCGGAACCCTTACCTGAATTCTTCGACGTGAATGGACAGCAGGTCCGCGAGTCTGGAGAAGTGGGGGACGGCCTCCAGGTTGGTCCGGACGTAGCGCAGTGTCCGCGGGATGTACTGGATGTAGACCGGGTTGCGTCGCGCAGTCGTCTGGAAGCCGAAGGTGCCGAGTGCCTTGAGATTCCGCTGCAGCGCCATCAGGTCGAAGCGTCGGCGGAACTCGTCTGCCTGTTCCGTCGTGCCCTTCAGCGCGAGGAAATACGCGATCAATTCGTCGACCGTGCTCTCCGGCAGGTCGACATAGGAGTCGCGCAGCAGCGACACCATGTCGTAAGTGTCGGGCCCCATTCGCGCGTCCTGGAAATCGATGATGAACAACTTGCCGTTGTGCAGCATCAGGTTCCGGCTGTGGTAGTCGCGGTGACAGAGCACTCGCGGCTCGGATGCGAGGATCTCGACGAGGATCGCGAACTCGGCGCGCAGCGCATCTCGAGCCGAGAGTGACAGCACCAGCCCGCGGTATGCCTCGAGGAAGTGCTTGATGAAGAAGTCCATCTCCCACGTGAGCTTCTCGACATCGAACGCAATGCCGTACGGCATGTAGTCGGCCGAATCGAGCTCGGCGCCGCGGCGCTGCATGGTGGCGACCAGCGCCACAGATTGCCGGTAGAGCGCTGCGTGCTCGGCCGGCGTGGCGGCTCCCAGGTGCGCCTGCAGCGTCACGTCGCCAAGGTCCTCGAGGGCGAGCACGCCGAGATCATCCGCGTGACCGAGAATCTCCGGAATGGGTACCGGCATCTGGGCCAGCAGGCGCGCGACGTTCAAAAAGGGCAACGTCTTGTAATCGAACCGACCGCTGTGCAGCGACAGGACGATCGACGGTGCTCCGGGAGTCAGGATCCTGAAGTAGCGGCGGTCGGATGCATCGCCGGTCAGCGGCACCACGCGTGGGGAGCGGGAGGACAGGCCACTTCGGTGCAGATAGCCGTCGATCCGTTCGCGCGTTTGAGCCATGTCGGGCTCGCGTTTGTCCGTCATCTCCTGCTCACCACGTCTCGCACTACTCACGACTCTTCTTCTGCTCTTCTTCAAATGGCGCGGATCAGCAGGGCCCCGTCGATCCGCTCATCGCCCCTCGCCGTATGGCCGTTCGCGCGGACGATGGCGCAGCGCTCGTATCGCGCCCCGGCTGGAATGGTGACCCGGTCGGCGACGATGCACTCACGGAGATGCGCGCCGGCGCCAACGATCACATCATCCCATATCGCTGTTCGTTCGACTATCGCGTCTGCGCCGATTTGCGCACTGCGGGCAACCATCCGGTCACCCTCGTCCGCGACCAGCGCAAGCGACGTGCGCAGACAGTCGAGCGGCGTGCCGATGTCGTTGAAGGACGCGCTGCTGATGAACGCCGCGATGCTTTCGCGAGCCTCGCGGATGAGGACAGGGTAGAGCTCGTTGACCGACTCACTGAGGACGTTGTCTTCGAGCCGGCTGAAGACATCCGCTTCCGCAACCTGAACGCCGATGAAATGAAACGACTCGACGCCCGCCGCTGCACGCGTGAACCCGGTTACGAAACCATCCTCCGAAACCGTAACGCCGCCGTACTTGTCAGGTGCGGGATTGGGGATCAGCGACATCGTGACGCGCGCGCCCGATCGGTCGTGACGCTGGAGCAGCGCGTCGACGTCCACCTTGGTCAGCGTGTCGCCGTTGACGATGAGAAACCGCCGGCTGTCACTGTCGGTGAGCAGTGCCAGCGCGTGGCGCGGCCCGCCTGCTGATCCAAGGACGATCGGCTCCCACGAGTAGCGGACGCGAATACCCAGGGACGTCCCGTCGCCAAGACAGGCAGCGATCGAGGCAGGATGATGGTGCAGGTTGTAGACGTGCTCGACGATGCCGAGGCCGGCGAGCCAGA
>JACDDJ010000592.1:368-3415 GCA_013817065.1 Acidobacteriota bacterium | reverse complement strand
TCTTCATAGCGGGCTCCAGCCTGTTCCTGCAGCCGATCGATCTCCCGCTGGACGGCGGCCCGCTCGCGGTCCAGGCGCCGGCGCTTCAGCGCTCGCACGCAGTCCGCGGGGTCAGCCGGCGGGCTGGACGCGAGGCCCACTTCCTCAACCAGCCCGGCCTCACCCTTGGTTAGACGCTCAATCAGGGTCGCAGGTAAAGCGTCCGCGGGTATGTCCTGCAGGGATCGGGCCTGCTGGAGGATGCCTTCCGACGCCAGGCCGCGAAGATCCTCGTCCTCGAGGGCACTCAACGCCTCGAGACCTGCATCGGGCCGCCGGACAAGTGCCCAAATCAGGCCTTTTTCAGCAGGTTTGATCTGGGCGAACACTGGAACCTTGCGATCCTCGACCGCCGTCTGCTTCTGGACGGCCGCCTTGCGGATTTCCGCGCGCACGACCTCTTCCGTAATCCGCGCCTTATGCGCCAACCGATCGGCGAATTGGTCGCGCTGCGCCGCGTCCGGGATTCGCGCAGCGACCGTCAACATCTTGCCAAGAAACTCCCGCCGGCTGTCGTCCTTGTTGAAATCGTGATCTGCCGCCGTCCGGTCGAGCAGGTACTCCAGGTACGGCTGAGAAGTGCGCAGTTTTTCCTGGTACGCGGCCCCGCCGGCCTTCCGGATGAAGTTATCGGGATCATCCCCATCGGGCAGCATGGCGACGTTCACCTGAAAACCCTCGGCCACCAGGAGTTCGGACGAACGCGCCGCGGCACCCTGCCCGGCGGCGTCTGGATCAAAGCTGAGAACGACTTTCGACGTGAATCGTTTCAGCAGCCGCACCTGGATCGGCGTCAGCGCCGTGCCGGATGAGGCTACGACGTTGGTAATCCCGGCCTGGTATGCCTGCGCCCAGTCAAAGTAGCCTTCGACCATGACGGCGTGCTTGGCGCGGCTGATCGACGCCTTGCTGAGGTGCAGCCCGTAGAGCGTTTTGCCCTTGCTGTAGAGCGGCGTCTCGGGCGAGTTCAAATACTTCGGCTGTTGCCCGGCGTCCATGGCCCGCCCGCCGAAGGCGATGATGGCGCCGTTGTCGCGATGAATCGGGATCATGACGCGGGTACGAAACCGGTCGACGATCGTGCCCTCGTCGCGCTGGTAGACGAGGCCGCTGCGGACGAGAACGGCGGGGGAGAAGCCTTCCTTGAGGAGCCGCGCCTTCAGGCCCTCGCGCGCCGGCGGCGCGTAGCCGATACCCTGGCGATCGATCATCTCGGCGGTGATCCCGCGCGCGTTCAGAAGGCGACGTGCCGCGGCCCCTGCGGGTGTGGCCAGCTGCTCGCGGAACCAGGTCACCGCCACTTCGTGCGTCTTCAGCAGCGACTCCCGGTCGCGGTTCGCCTCCGCGTCCTCTTTGGAATCCTCGGCTTCGGGGACGGTGAGGCCGAAGCGTCCGGCAA
Organism: Acidobacteriota bacterium; assembly: GCA_013817065.1. Taxonomy (GTDB): domain Bacteria; phylum Acidobacteriota; class Vicinamibacteria; order Vicinamibacterales; family 2-12-FULL-66-21; genus JACDCA01. The sequence goes on along the minus strand of JACDDJ010000592.1, from coordinate 1,977 downwards.
GGCTGCGCACCGCTTCGGGGAACGCGACCTTGTCATAGAGCTCGACGAACTTGATGACGTCGCCGCCGACCCCGCAACCGAAGCACTTGAAATAGCCCTTGTCACCGTGGACGTTGAAGGACGGCGTCTTCTCACCATGGAACGGACACAACCCCTTCCACGACGTTCCGGCGCGACGGAGCACCACCCGCTCCTGGATGACCTGCATGATGTCGGCGTGCGACTTCAGGTCCTCGATGAACGATGTCGGGAAGAGGGCCACTAATCCTTCAACTCGACGACGGTGGCGCCGCCTCCGCCCTGGTTATCAGGGGCGGGGCCGAAGCTTGCCACCAGCGGGTGGGTCTTGAGGAAGTCCGCAACGGTCCGGCGCAGTTGTCCGGTGCCGTAGCCGTGGATGATGCGGAGCGTCTTCGTCTCGTTGATCAGCGTCTCGTCCAGCAACCGTTCGAGCCGGCTCAGCGCCTCATCGACGTTGTTGCCCACCAGATTCAGTTCCGAGGGCGATGCGCCTGAACGCGGCTGAAGCTCGACGTTCACGCGCACGCGTGCCGGCTGCGCGGCTGCCGCGGCAGCGGTCGTGACGACACGCAGATCTGCGACTTTGGCGCGCAGGCGCTTACCGCGGACGTCCACTTCGGCACCGCCGTCGTGCACCGTCTTGACGACACCCTCCAGGCCAAGCGCGCCCACGATGACCCGATCGCCGGCCGCGGCCGGACGCGTCTGTGCCGGCATCGCCGCCGCCGCCGTCGACGATTCGGACGACGAGGAGCGCAGACGCTCGCCGATGGCATCGATCGCCGCGCGAGCCTCGGCACGTGCCCCCCCGGTCTCACCAGTCGGAATCAGCCGCGCCGAGCGTCGTTCCGCTTCGAACGCGAGCTTGTCGGTCTTCGCCTTCAGTGCCCCGACGACCCCGTCGATCTCACGCCTCGCTTCGCGCAGGCGTTCTTCGATCCGCTCGTCCAGGCGCTTCCGAAACGTTTCCTCCCGATGTCGCAGGTCGTGCTCCCGGGCGTGCAGTTTCGCGGCTGTTTCCTCGAGCGTCTGCCGCTCGCGCGCCGCGAGGCCGCGGTCATGCTCGAGCGACTGCAGATCGCGCTCGACTCGGGCGAGGTGATCGGCGAGCTGCGACTCCCGTTCGCTTCGATGCGCACGCGCCTGCGTGATGATCTCGGCCGGCATGCCAAGTCGCGTAGCGATCTCGAGCGCGAGGCTGCTGCCGGGTGATCCGTAGTTCAACCGGTAGGTCGGTGCAAACGTCTGCGGATCGAAACCGAATCCAGCCGCCATCACACCCTCGGTGGTGGCGGCGTAGGTCTTGAGCGAGTCGTAGTGAGTCGTCGCGACCACCTTGGCGCCGCGTGTGCGGAAGTGGTCGATCATCGCCATCGCGAGCGCGCCGCCCTCGAGCGGGTCGGTGCCGGCACCGGCCTCGTCGAGCAGCACCAGGGCCGGCAGATCGAGGGCCGCGTTCATGTCCACGATGTTCTTGATGTGTGACGAGAACGTGCTGAGGTTCGCGGCGATCGACTGGTCATCGCCGATGTCGGCGAAGACGCACTTGAACACCGGGATCTGCGAGCCGTCCGCGGCCGGGATCAAC
>JACDDJ010000592.1:0-358 GCA_013817065.1 Acidobacteriota bacterium | reverse complement strand
GGCCTGCGCCATCAGCGGCAGCAGCCCGGCGGTCTTGAGCGCGACGGTCTTGCCGCCGGTGTTCGGTCCCGTGATGACGACAACATTCACAGGCGGGATGACGAGCACATCCACCGGCACAGCCTTGCCGGTGAGCAGCGGATGCCGCGCGGCGCGCAACTCCAGGCGTCCATCGGACGAAATCTTCGGCTCGACTCCGCCGACACGAATCGAGAACTGGGCCTTCGCCTGCAGCACGTCCAACTCGGACGCGGCGTCCACCGTGGACTGCAGTTCCGCGGAGCGCACGCGGAATCCGTCCGACAGGGCCACAAGAATCCGATGAATCTCCTCGGACTCCTGCTGCTCGAGCGCGACG
>JACDDJ010000591.1 GCA_013817065.1 Acidobacteriota bacterium | reverse complement strand
TTGTCGGCGGAGGGCAGGGCATCCCCTGCAACCCGGTAATCGCCCGACAGCCAGCGCCCGAGATCCGCCAGTTTGCAGCGCTCACTGCAGAACGGCCGCCAGTCCGGCTTCACCGGACGTCGACGGCAATAGGCGCACAGGGGCTCTGACTGTATCTCCTGCAACCTTCTAATTGTAGTGCAAGGGCGCGTCCGGACCCGCGGCAGCTATGGACCGTCTGCGCCTTCTCCGGAATGGTGACGGACGTCTTTGGCGAGGACCATGAAAATGACGTCCTCGGCGACGTTGGTGGCGTGATCGCCGATGCGCTCGAGATGGCGGGAGATCAGGATCAGGTCGAGGGCCGGTTCGATCTTGGAGGGATCCTGCAGCATGTAGGTGAGAAGTTCGCGAAAGACCTGGGTCTTGAGACCGTCAAGCTCGTCGTCCTGGTCGAGGACGGCCTGGGCCATCGCCGTATCGCGACGGACGTAGGCGTCGAGCGCGTCGCGCAGCATGGTTTGCGCGATCCTGGCCATGTGCGGGATGTCGATCAGCTCCTTGACCGGAGCGTGTCTCAGATAACGCGTCACGGCCTCGGCGATGTTGATCGCCAGGTCGCCGACGCGCTCCAGGTCGGTGTTGATCTTGACCGCCGATACGATGGCCCGCAGATCGACCGCCATGGGCTGATAGAGCGCCAGCAGCGTGAAGCAGCGGTTATCGATCTCGATGTGGAGCTGGTTGATCGGCGTGTCGCCGGCGAGCACGTGATCCACGATCACGGTGTCGCGTGAGACCAGGCTCTCGACAGCGGCGCGGACCCGATCCTCGGCAAGGCCGCCCATCTCCAGCAGCCGCCGTTTGAGGTGCTCCAATTCATCCTGAAAGTGCGGTACCACGCGGTCTGCCATTAACCGAACCTTCCCGTGACGTAGTCTTCCGTCAGTTTCTCCGACGGATTCGTGAACAGCTTGTTCGTGGGACCGTACTCCACCAGCTTGCCGAGCCAGAAGAACGCGGTGTGGTCCGACACGCGCGCTGCCTGCTGCATGTTGTGCGTAACGATGACGATCGTGTAGTGCGCCTTCAACTGGAAGACGAGCTCCTCGATGCGCTGTGTGGCGATGGGATCCAGTGCCGAGGCCGGTTCATCCATCAGCAGGATCGAGGGCTTGATCGCGAGGGCGCGAGCGATACAGAGTCGCTGCTGCTGGCCCCCCGAGAGTGCCAGCGCCGAGTCCTTCAGCCGATCCTTGACCTCATCCCAGATCGCTGCCTGCCGCAGGCTCTCTTCGACCCGCGCCTCGAGGTCGGCGCGGTTCGGCGCCATCCCGTTGATCCGCAAACCAAACGCCACGTTCTCGAAGATGGATTTCGGAAACGGGTTCGACTTCTGGAACACCATCCCGACCCGGCGACGGAGTGAGACGATGTCGGTGCCTGGAGCGTAGATGTTTTCGCCGGCGATGAGGACCTGGCCTTCGACACGCGTGCCGCCGATGATGTCGTTCATCCGGTTGAGCGTGCGCAGAAAGGTGCTCTTGCCGCACCCGGACGGTCCGATGAATGCCGTCACGACATTCGGACGGATGCCGATGTCGATGTCTTCGAGCGCGCGCTTGGCGCCGTAGTAGAAGTTGAGGGACTTGACGTCGATCTGGACGGGGTGCATGTCGCGGGTCCAGAGTAAACGAGAGGGGATTTCGAGCCTATTTCGCGTGTGTAAATTCCGCGTAAACTGCTGGAGTGTGGGATCGCGGCTTGCAAATGCGGTGTCTTCCGTCGTTCCGTGTGATCCGTGTGGAGGAGCATTCATGAGGCTTTCCCGTGTGGCGGTGTTCTCGACGGTGATTTCCAGCCTTGCTGTGGCGGGGTGCAGCACTCCGGTATCCGGGCAGGGCAGCGGGGCAGCGGCCCAGGCGTCGAAGCCGGCCGGCGCGGGATGCACGCCGATCGAGACGCGCGAGGCGAGCGTGCCCGAGCAGCGCCCGGCGTTTCCTGGGCAGACGCGCGTGTGCGAGGCGAAGTCCACCGTGGCGTTTGACGTGACGGTGGTCACGACCGGGCTTGTGAAGCCGTGGTCGATCGAGCCGCTGCCCGACGGTTCGCTGCTCGTGACCGAAAAGCCTGGCCGGCTGCGGATCGTCTCGGCGGCCGGAGAGCTCGGTCCGGCGATCACCGGCCTGCCTGAGGTAGATGCGCGTGGACAGGGTGGGTTGCTGGACGTCGAGCTGAGCCCGGCTTTCGCCACCGACCAGACGATCTTCTGGAGCTTCTCGGAGCCGCGCGAAGGTGGCAACGCCACGAGCGTTGCGCGCGGCGTGCTGTCGAAGGACCGGACCGGGCTAGAGCAGGTCCGCGTCATCTTTCGCGCACAACCCACCTACCGTGGGACGCTGCACTACGGGTCGAGGCTCGCCTTTGGGCCCGACAAGATGCTCTACGTGACGCTCGGCGATCGGTCCGACAAGGTGATGCGGCCGCAGGCGCAACAACTGGACAGTCACATGGGGAAGATTCTCAGGATCACGCCTGAAGGCTCGGCGCCGCCCGACAATCCATTCGTCGGTAAAGCCGGCACCCCGCCGGAGATCTGGACCGTCGGCCAGCGCAACGTTCAGAGCGCTGACTTCGACTCTCAGGGACGTCTCTGGCAGGTCGAGCACGGTGCAAAGGGCGGCGACGAGTTGAACCTCGTCAAGAAGGGCGCGAACTACGGCTGGCCGCTGGTCGCATACGGCGAGGAGTATTCTGGCGATCCGATCCCCAACGCCGTGACCGTTAAAGAAGGTTTCGAACAGCCTGTCTACTACTGGGATCCGGTGATTGCGCCCTCGGGCGCGGAGTTCTACACGGGCAGTGCGTTTCCAGCCTGGCGCGGGAACCTGTTCGTCGGCGCTCTCAGGGAGAAGCGACTGGTGCGCCTCGTGATCGAGAACGACAAGGTCACGGGCGAGGAGCACCTGCTGACCGACCGCGACAAGCGCATCCGGGACGTCAAGCAAGGTCCCGACGGCGCACTCTACGTGGTGACCGACGAGCAGGCCGGCGAAGTCTGGAAGATCGCGCCGAAGAAGTAGGTGATGCGTGTTGAGGGGGGCTGCACCTGGTAGCACCCCTCAGCACCCCAGCGCCCGCCGAACTACGTCACGTCGGGTCTCGCGGCTGTCTCTGATTCCGCCAGGAAGGCGCCGATCTGGCGGCGCAGTTCGTCCTGGATGACATCGATCTTGCGGCGTCCGTCCAGCACCCGGAAGTTGTACTCGTCCGCCATTGACGCGTACTCCTTGAGCAGCGACTTCTGATAGGCGCGGAAGCTCTCGTAGATGTCGTCGCCGAGCTTCATATCCATGCCGGATTCCCAGTAGTCCATGCCGCGCGATTGCAGCACACGACGGATCAGCGTCTTCTCGTCCAGCCGCAGATAGAACACC
>JACDDJ010000075.1:5151-11500 GCA_013817065.1 Acidobacteriota bacterium | reverse complement strand
GGACACTGCTTGGTCAGGAGGTGCGCGAGTGGTGCATCCGGGCGCGGAAGGCTGGCGTGCGCGGCTTCTATGTGCCTTCGATGCGGCTTGAACACATCATCCCCGCCGACCGGCTGAACAAGTCGTATTTCCGCCGGTGGTTCTACTGGCGCGGCATCAGCCGGGCACTGCTCTATCAGCGCGCGGGGCTGGACATGGAAGCGCCGGAACGCACCACGCTCGACTTCGCGAAGGTGCCGCACATACTTGGCGTCCCCCGCTATCTGTATCGGAAAGCGCTCACGGCAGGTTGGGACTGGGCACGTGCGACGATCCGCCGCGATCCGGTGGCCGCCTTCGATCACGAAGTCTGGCTGTGGTTCTTCGGCGGGATCTTGCGACAGCGGCTGCGCGATCGATCGACGCCGCCCCATGGCGCCGGCCTCGCGGGCCGTCAAACGGTCTAGGCCAGAGCCGACCGATGTCCAGACGCGTCACCCGCTTCATCCACTCGGCCGATCATGCGATCGGACGACTCGGGCGAAAGCGCCGTGTGCTCGTCGAACTGCGGACGCCGGTGTACTACGCCGTCCTCGGACCTGTCTTCGAAACGCTCGAGAGGGCCCCGGACGTGGAGCTCTCATTCACGAGCGAGTATCCGGACCTGATCAGGCGATTGGTTGACGACGCGCGCTTCATCACCCATGCGGAAGCGGAGTGGCGCCGGTTCGATCTCTATATGAATGCCGATCCCTGGGCGGCGGCGCGGCTGCGGCGCTGCGCCAGGCGGATCAACTTCTTCCACGGTGTCGCCGGCAAGTACGACCTCGATCGTCCCCAGGGACTGCCGATGGGGTTCGAGTATTACGATCGAGTCGCCTTCATCAATCGCGACCGGATGTCGCGGTATCTCGACGCCGGCCTCGTGTCGCAGCGGCAGGCAACGCTGGTCGGGTATCCGAAGCTCGATCGCCTTGCATCGGGCGGGATCGACGGCCACGCCGTGCGCGCGGAACTGAATCTCGGGAGCGACCGGCCAACTGCGCTCTACGCACCCACGTATTCGCCCTCGTCCTCGCTCCATCTCGCCGGCGAAGCAATCGTGCAGACGCTCGCGGACGCCGGGCTCAACGTGATCGTAAAGCTCCACGACAGGTCGCTCGACGCGGACCCGCGCTACACCGGCGGCATCGACTGGCGTGCCCGCATGCGCGCGCTGGAGCGTGATGGCCGCATCCGCTACGTCGAGGGCGCTGATGCATCGCCACTCATGGCCGCCGCCGACCTCATGGTCACCGACCATAGTTCGGTTGGCTTCGAGTTTCTCGTCCTCGATCGTCCGCTCGTCGTGTTCGACGCGCCCGGGCTGGAGTCGGCTGCCAGGATCAATCCCGAAAAGGTCGCACTGCTGCGGTCCGCGGCGACCGTCGTACATCGAGCTGGCGAGCTCGCGGCCGCGGTCTCGACGGAACTCGAGCGCCCCGGCCGCCTGTTGGAACAACGACGCACAGTCGCGGACACCATGTTCTATGATCCCGGGCACGCCACCGCCCGGGCTGTTGCACTTGCTCGTGAACTACTCGACGGACGCGCGTCCGGGGTTCCCGTCGGCACGGCGCAGCCGGCAGCGGGCGGCGTCTCGTGAGCACTCCACGTACCCTCGACGCCACCGTCCTCATCGCAACGTATAACCGCTCACGGCTCCTCGACGAGACCCTCTCGTACCTGGCCAAGATGCCGGTCCGCGCGGATCTCTCCTGGGAAGTCGTCGTGATCGACAACAACTCGGCCGACGACACTCGCGCCACCGTCGAGCGGCACCAGCCTCACTTCCCCGTCTCACTCCGCTATCTCTTCGAGCGGCAGCAAGGACGATCGAGTGCCCTGAATACCGGCATCACCCAGGCACGTGGCCACGTGCTCGCGTTCACGGACGATGATGTGCGCGTGCAGGATGGATGGCTTGACGCTGCGTGTGCGCCTCTGCGTGGGCCGACGCCGTCGGCAGACTACACCGGCGGGCCCGTCCGACCGATCTGGGAAGTGCCTCCGCCACAGTGGCTTGATCTCACGAGGGGCGATCTGTGGGGGACGATCGCGATCCAGGATCACGGCCAGGTCACCGTGCGCTACGAGGAGGCACGCAGAGTGCCGCTCGGCGCCAACATGGCGGTGCGCGCCGCGGTCTTCGACGTGGTCGGCGGATTCCGCGCCGATCTCGGCCGCACTGGCGGGCGCCGGGTGCTTGGACAAGAAGTACCGGAGTGGCTGATGCGCGCGCGGCGAGCCGGGTTCGGCGGCCTGTATGTCCCGGCGATGGTCGTCCATCACCACGTTCCCGCCGGCCGACTGACCCCTCGATACTTCCGGCGCTGGTGGTTCGGGAAGGGCGTGTCCCGCGCCGCGCTCGACCGGATGCAGCCGACGACCGAGCTCGGGATCGACCTGCGCAAGACGCCGCACATCCTCGGTGTTCCAAGGTTCATGTTCGGGAACCTGCTGCGTGATGCAGCAGGCCTGATAAAGGAAGTGGCGGCAAGGCGGCCCCAGGCCGCCTTCCGCCACCAGATGATGCTTGCGTTTTTCGCCGGCTACTTCGTCGCGCGCGCCGGCGAGCGATTCAGCAGCCCGGCCTACCGGACCTCGAACGTCGTCACGACCGGCCGGTGATCCGACGGCATGTTGCCGCTGCTGTCACGGGTATCGGGCGTCTTCGAGTCGAGCACGACCAGGTTCGGCGCGTACTTCGAGTAGAAGATGTAGTCGATGCGTCCGCTCTTCGTCGCGCCGAACGGCGAGATCCCGCTGATGCCGGTCGCGGTGCCGTCGTTGGTGGCCGTCGTCCAGGAGTCGTTGTACCACTTGTTGTACTCGAGGATGGACGTCTGATCCGGCCACGCGTTCATGTCGCCGGTGAGGATTCGGTTCTCGGCGTGGCCCGACGCCCAGTTGATGACGTCCCGCGCCTGGGTCAGTCGCATGTCGCGGTCGTACGGATCGAGGTGCGTCACGATCAGGTTGACCGTGCGGCCGTTCACCGTGATCGAGGCCTGGCCGGCCGCGCCGGCGCCGTTCAGACCAGATGACTGGGTGATGGTGGTATAGCCGGTCGAATCGAAGCGGTAGGTCGAGAGGATCAAGTGCCCCTTGCCGTTTGACGACCACTGGCCGTACTCCTGGATGAAGTGCTTGTACCAAGTGCGACCGGTCTTCGACTGCAGCATCGATTGGAACCGGGCCGGCTGATCCTCATTGCCCCATGACGTGTACTTTTCGACCTCATTCAGGATCACGACGTCTGGGTCCTGCCGGGCCATCCAGGTCGCCTGGCGTTCGATATCGTAAACGCCATCGGTGCCGCGACCGTGTCCGACGTTCCAATGCATCACACGCAGCCGGGGCCCCGACCCCGTGGGCTGCGGCGCGGGCTCTGGGGCCGGAGCGGGCTCGGAGGTGGGTTCGGGTTCCGGCGCGGGAGCTGGTGCCGGCTCGGACGTCGTCGTCTCCCCGGAGGCGCTGAGGATGGTGGTGTCGTACTTGGCCGCGCCTGGCGCCGAGAACAGGTAGTTCGATGCCGACAGCACGATCTGGTCGATCGAGATGCCATCCTCGCGCCGCTGCACGCGCATCGTCTGTGGACCGGTCGTCGCGAAGTAGACGAGCGGGCCCATGCTGTCCCACCCATTGTCGGACCAGCCCCACCCGCCAAGGCCATAGCCTCGACCCTGCTCGACGCTGACGATCGTCGCATCGGTGCTGCCGATCCTGTATGCGTAGGACCCGTAGTCGTTGACACTGCCGCTGAACTGCACGAACACGGAGTCGTTACCGAAGTAGTCGCTCTCGGCCTGGCCGCGAATCCAGAGGCGATACGCCCGGCCGGCTTCAGCGTTGAACGAGACTTCGAAGTAGTCAGAGGGGTTCGCGTAGGGATAGGAGAGCTTGCCGGCGCCGCCGTCCGGATTCCAGACGCGGCCGCCGCCTGCAGCCGTGCTATCACCGACGATCTGCCAGTTGCCGCGCACCGAGGCTGCGGCTGCGACCGGAATCACGATCTCTGTCGCTGAGCCGCTCGAGGTTGCAGGCGCCGGCTCGGACTGGACCGTCGCGGTTACCGTGGTCGACTCGATAAGTTCTGAAAGGATCGTGGTGTCGTTCTTGTTCGCGCCTGGCGAACTCGAGAGGTACGTACTGGCGGAGAGCACGACCTGGTCGATCGACACGCCGTCTTCGCGGCGCTGGATGCGCAGCGTCTGCGGGCCCGTAGTATCGAAATACACCAGCGTGCCCTGGCCGCCGTAGCCGTTGTCTTCCCACCCCCAGCCCGAGACGCCGCAGCCGCTGCAGGCCTCGAGGCTGACCGACGCAGAGTCCGTGGTTCCGATGCGATACGAGGCTCCGCCGGACGCATTCACACTGCCGCTGAACTGCACGTGGATCGAGTCGTTCGTCCAGGCGTTGTAGTCCGCCTTGCCCCGTACCCAGAGGCGATACGCACGACCGGCTTCGGCGTTGAACGTCAGCTCGAAATAATCGTAAGGATAGGCGAGAGCGGTGCCGAGCTTAGGTGCGCCGCGGTCAGGATTCCACATGCGCGCGCTGCCGGCGGCGGTGACATCGCCGACCCATTGCCAATCGCCATTGACAGCGGATGCGTTCTTCGCGTGAAGGACTATTTCGGATTGGGCGGCGGCAGGAGCCGCGGTGAGGATGGTCAGTGTTGCGGCAGCGAAAAGCCCGCAGGCGAACATCTTGATACGATTTCGATCCATTACTCTCCTGAATCCACACACCTCGCGCTGACCGCGCGATTGCGGAGGAAACACCCGATACGCGGGCGCGAACGCCGACGGAGTCCGGGAAGTTTTTAGGGTTGGTTTTGAAGTGGCGGCCACACGAGTGGCAACCCATGCGCGATATAGCGCAAGGTTGGAACCAACTCAGGAAAAGAACGAAACAGTGAGAAATGTGGATCTGCGCACGTTTTTCTAACTCAAGCGTGCCGAGGCGTGGACTCATCCGTTTGCAAAATTTACATCGATATAACAATTTTGGGCTTTTTTGAAGGGCATCCAGATACTGCTGAGTTGTGTTTACGGAAGTGCACTTGGTTCTACGGTTGTGCTCGGCCGTTCACAGAGACCGACTGCACTGATAGCCGACACAAGGGCCGGTAATTTGCAGAGCTGAAGGTGCAAGTGATGCTCACTCCTCCCTTCGAACGTCGCCTCGAAGTCGCCCTCGTCGCCCCTACGGTAGGGATCCTTGGCGGGCAGGCCGTTCAGGCGGATCGCCTTCTCATGTCGTGGCAGAACGATCCCGAAGTCCGCGCCCGACTGGTTCCCGTTAACCCGACACCTCCAAGCCCGTTCCGGCGTGCTGTGAACGTGAAGTACCTTCGCACCGTCGCGACGCAACTGACCTATTGGCCGCTGCTCGTGCGCGAGCTGCGCCACGTCGACGTCGTGCATGTCTTTTCGGCGTCGTACTTCTCCTTCTTGCTGGCGCCGTTGCCGGCCGTGCTGGTCGCGCGCCTCCTCGGTAAACCGGTCGTCATGAACTACCGCAGTGGTGAGGCGCCGGATCACCTCCGCCGCTCGGCCATCGCCCGTACAGTGCTCCGGCACGTCGACAGAAACGCGGTCCCATCCCGGTTCCTGCACGACGTGTTTGCCGGCTTCGGGATCCGCTCGGAGATCATCCCCAATATCGTGGACGTAAATCGCTTCGCCTTCCGCCGTCGCGTGCCTCTCGCGCCCCGCATTCTCTCGACCCGCAACTTCGAGGAGCTCTATAACCTGGCCTGCACGCTGCGGGCGTTCCGAATCGTCCAGCAACAGCAGCCCGATGCCACGCTGACGCTGGTCGGCGGCGGGTCTGGGGAATCGGCGTTGCAGGCGCTTGCCGGTCAGCTCGGACTTCGTAACGTCCATTTCGTTGGACGGGTTCCGCCTGGTGACATCTGGCGGTACTACGCCGAGGCCGACATCTACCTGCAGACGCCGAACATCGACAACATGCCGGCGTCGGTGCTCGAGGCGTTTGCCAGCGGGTGCGCCGTGGTGGCCACCAATGCCGGCGGCGTGCCCGCGATCCTCTCCGACAACGAGCACGGCCTTCTCGTGAACTGCAACGATCACGAGGCCGCAGCGGCTGCGGTGTTGCGGCTGCTCGAGGATCCCGCACTTGTCGAGCGGTTGACCACCGCGGCGCGTGAGAGTTGTGAGCGTTACCGCTGGCAGAACGTCCGGGCACGATGGCTGGCGTTGTACCGCGGGATGGTGACTCCAGCCGGAATTCCCCAGCCCACACCGGCATGAACGCGGCGATCCTCAAACGACTTCGCGCCATGGACGGCGCGGAGCTGCGG
>JACDDJ010000075.1:0-5141 GCA_013817065.1 Acidobacteriota bacterium | reverse complement strand
CCGCCGCGGTCCGCAGCCGGGTCGAACGAGCGCGCACGACGCTCCAGACACCAACGTGGCGTCGCGAGCTGCTGCGACTGACATCGGATCCCGCACTGTCGCCCGCCCGGGCCGCCCTCGAAAGACACGACTGGGCGGGTGCACACGCCGCCCTTGCGACACACTTCAGCAGCCGAACGGCGCGGTTCCCGCTGGATCCGCGGCATCTGCAGCAGGTCTCCGCGCAGATCTCTTCACGATGCCCGGATGGCGATGCAGCGGAACGCGCGGAGCGCGTGCTGAGCGGCAGCTACGATCTGCTTGGATATCGGGGCGTGCGAACACCGTCCCCACCTGACTGGCACCTGGATCCGGTTCACCAGAAGCGCGCGCCCATGAATTTCTGGGAGTCGGTTCCGTACCTGGATCCAACCTGCGGGGATCACAAGATCACCTGGGAACTGAATCGCCACCAGCACTTCCTGACGCTGGGCCGCGCCTATGCGCTCACCGGTGACCGTCGCTATTACCGCGAGTTCGTGACCCAGATCACCAGCTGGATCGCCGCGAATCCGCCGCTCCTCGGCACGAACTGGGCGAGCATGCTGGAACTCGCCTTCCGCTGTCTCTCCTGGCTCTGGGCGTTGCACTTCTTTGCCGGCGCTGCCGTGGACGACGACGGAACGCAGGAGCCGTGGATCGTCGATCTGCTCGTCGCGCTGGATCGGCAGATGACCCACGTCGAGCAAAACCTCTCGAGGTATTTCAGCCCGAATACACACCTCTCCGGCGAGGCACTGGCGCTTTATGTTTCCGGACGGGCGCTGCCGGAACTCGAGGCATCGGCGTCGCGTGCCGACACTGGGCGCGCGGTGTTGATCGAAGAAGCGACGCGCCAAATACGGGCGGACGGCATGCACGCCGAGCTCTCGGCCCACTACCACCGCTACTCGACCGACTTCTACCTGCTCGCGCTCACCGTCGCTCGCATCACCGGCGACGATGCCGAGGCGGCGCTCGGACGGACTGCCCTGCAGCAGGCCCGCGCCCTGCGCCTGCTCGCTGACGACCGTGGGCGCCTTCCCTTGCTTGGCGACGACGACGGCGGACAATTGTTCCCGATCTGCGGTCGACCGGTGTGGGATTGCACCGACACGCTCGCCACCGCAGCCGTCCTTCTGAAAGAGCCGTCACTCGCGCTCGATGATCCGCCGGAGGAGACCTGGTGGCTCTGCGCCAGCAGCATGGAGATCCCACAATTCGAGGCCGCTCCATCCCCGGCACCCTCTGCGGGTCTCGCGGCGAGCGGCTACTACGTCTCCCGCAATGCGCTTGGCGACCACCTGGTGTTCGACTGCGGTCCGCATGGATTCCTGAACGGCGGTCACGCGCACGCCGATGCGCTGTCGGTCGTGCTGACGATCCGCGGACTGCCCTTCCTTGTTGATCCGGGGACCGCAACCTACACGATGGATCCGCAGCGCCGCGATCGCTTCCGCTCGTCCGTCATGCACAACACGGTCATCGTGGGTGACCGCAACCAATCGGAGGCGTCCGGCCCCTTCCACTGGCGCTCGCGAACCGACGCGATCTGCAGCTCGTGGCAGACGACCCCGGAACGGGACTACATCTCGGGCGAGCACGACGCCTACGCGCCTGTTCGCCACCACCGGGAAGTCCTGGCCCTTCATGGCACCGGCTGGATCATCCTCGACCGGCTTACCGGTGGCGCCCGCGTCGATGCGGCAGCGATGTGGCACGTGCATCCGGGCTGGGTGCTGGAACACCTCGCCGACAACAGCGCCCGGTTCACGCACGTCGATGGCCTTGTGGTAACGCTTACGACGTCGGTGCCGCTCGAGCGGGTGGACGAACCGTCGCTGAATGACTACTCGCCCGAGTACGGCCAAATCGTGAGCGGAACGTGCCTCCGCTCGCGAGCCGGCGGCTCGGCTCCACTCTCGCTGGCCGCGTTCATTGTGGCCTCAACCGTGCATCCACATTGACCGATATGGCTGAGGACGTCTAGGTATGTGCGGCATCGCTGGGTTTGCCGATCGCTCCCCCGAGAGCCCGTCGCGCCGGGACTCCGATTTCGCACTCGTCCACCGGATGTGCCAGGTGATCCGCCACCGCGGTCCAGACGATGAGGGTATCCACGTCGAGTCTGGCGCAGGCCTCGGTATGCGTCGGCTGAGCATCATCGACCTCTCGACCGGTCAGCAGCCCATTCACAACGAAGACGACACGATCTGGCTCGTCTTCAACGGTGAGATCTACAACTACCGGGAGCTGCGCGTCGAGCTGGAACAGGCCGGGCATCGGTTCTATACGGCCAGTGACACCGAAACCATCGTTCATGCCTACGAGCAATGGGGCGAGGAATGCTTCCGGCGTCTGCGCGGCATGTTCGGGATTGCCATCTGGGACCGGCGCGCCCGCACCCTGCTGCTTGCACGCGATCGTGCCGGCATCAAGCCGCTGCACTACGCGGAACACGGCGGCCGTCTGTTCTTCGGTTCCGAGCTGAAGTCGCTGCTTGCCGCTGGTGCGGTTGACGGCGGGATCGACGCCGAATCACTCGACCATTACCTGTCATTCCTGTATACGCCCCGCGACCGGTCGATCTTCAAGGGCGTCAACAAGCTGCCGCCCGGACACCTCCTCCGCTGGCACGATGGCAAAGCCACCGTGCGCGCGTTCTGGCAGATCGATGCGCGCGAGTCGTTCCGTGGCACCGCTGAGGATGCCGCCCAGGAGCTGCGCCGCGTCATGGCCGACGCCGTTCGCTCGCACATGGTGAGCGATGTCCCGCTTGGCGCGTTCCTCTCTGGTGGTGTCGACTCGAGCGCCGTTGTCGGGTTCATGACCGAGGCCTCGGACCGGCCGGTGAAGACCTTCTCCATCGGCTTCGATGATCCGGAGTTCGACGAGCTGGACCACGCTCGTGCGGTCGCGACGCATTTTGGGACCGAGCACCACGAGTTCGTCGTCCGTCCCGACGCGCTCGGCATTCTTGATCAGCTGATCGAACACTTCGACGAGCCGTTCGCCGATTCCTCGGCGATCCCGACGTGGTACGTCTCCGAGATTGCGCGACGGCACGTCACTGTCGTGCTGTCCGGCGATGGCGGGGACGAGCTGTTCGGCGGGTACGACAGGTATCTGCCCCACCCGCGCGTGGCGCAGTTCGACCGGCTGCCGATACCCGGCAGGCGCCGCATTGCATCGGCGGTGTGGCCGCTCCTGCCCCACGGCGTCCAGGGAAAGAATTTCCTGCGTCACGTCGCGCGTGACGACAACGGCCGCTTCCTTGAGTCGGTTGCGCTGTTCCGAGAGGACGAGAAGGACGCTCTCTACACGCCGTCGTTCCGCGCCCAGCTGAATGGTGCCCGTGCCGAGGATCGGCTCGGCCGTCACTTCGAACGGTTCGCGCGGCTTCCCGCGCAGAGCCGGATGATGCGATTCGATTTCGAAACGTATCTGCCGGAGGACGTGCTTACCAAGGTGGACCGTATGAGCATGGCGCACTCGATCGAATCCCGCGTGCCGCTGCTCGATAACGACGTCATCGACTTCGCCGCCACGCTGCCGACCGAGATGAAGATCCACCAGGGCCGTCGCAAGCACGTGATGAAGGAGGCGCTGAAGGGGATGGTGCCAGACGCCATCCTCAACCGCAAGAAGCAGGGATTCGGTGTCCCGCTCGGCGCCTGGTTCCGAGGCGGCCTGACTGACGTCTTCGCTGATGTGCTCGGGTCAGCACGAACCCGGCAGCGCGGCTACTTCCAGCCAGCCTTCATCGAACGAATCGTCCAGGAACATCTGTCCGGGCGACGGGATCACACCCTTCAGTTGTGGCAGTTGCTGGTATTCGAGCTGTGGCACCGCCATTACGTAGATCAATTGAGCTATCGGTCAGTCGATTCCACGACGGTCTATCAATCGTCGGTGGGTCGATAGCGCGATCGCTGTGGCTGGATAGATTGATTCCGGAATGTGGTAATCCGCCGGATCGTGTCTCATCATCTGCCCATTTTTCCCACAACAGGTGCTACCTTCCGTCGGACGACTGTGGCACTGGCCTTGCTGAGATTGGCGACTGTGAACTCAGCGCCACAAATACCGGTCGCAATCTTCCTGACCTCGTTCGATCCGGGTGGCACGGAGCGGCAGATGACCGAGCTGATCCGTCGGCTCGATGACGCTCGATTCCGAGTGCATGTGGTCTGCCTTCGGAAAGAAGGTGCATGGCTGCCGAAGGTCACCAGCCACGCTGCGTCGGTGGTCGAATTTCGTATCTCCGGATTCGCGAGGCTTGCGACGGCGCTTCAGATCTGGCGCTTCGCGCAATGGTGCCGGCGCGAGCGGATCGCGGTGCTCCACACGTGTGACTTTTATTCGAACATCTTCGGGCTGGTCGGTGGCGCCCTCGCCCGGGTTCCTGTCCGGATCGGCAGCCGGCGCGAGCTCAATCCTGATAAGACAGAGCGACAGATCCGGCTCCAGCGGCTCGCTTACAGATTTGCTTCGCGCGTGGTTGCGAACTCACCGGCCGCGGCAGCGATCCTGCGGACGGAAGGCGTTCCCTCGTCCGCGGTGGTGATGATCCCTAACGGCGTCGATGCGTCCGCATACCCTGAGAAGACGGATCGATCTGACGTTCGCAAGGTCATCACCGTTGCGAACCTGCGGCCCGAGAAGAACCACGAAACCCTGATCGCAGCGGCGGCGCAGCTCGCGTCAAGCTGCCCGAACCTTCGCTACCAGATCGTCGGTGAGGGCTCGCGACGCGCCATCCTCGAGAGGTTGGCTGCCAAACACCGCGTCACCCAGATCGTGGATTTCCTCGGTCACCGGGAAGACGTGCCTGCGCTGCTGGCAGCCGCGGATATCTTCGTGCTCCCGTCGCGCTCGGAAGCATTCCCCAACGGCGCCATCGAAGCAATGGCAGCTGGACTTCCCGTCGTCGCCTCCGCGGTTGGCGGGCTACTCGACCTGGTCGAGACGGGCCGCACGGGCATTCTCGTGCCGCCGTCCGATCCGGAGCCGCTGGCCGTCGCGATCAGGTCGCTCTATGAAGATCCACAGCGCGCCCGCGAGATGGGCCGTCAAGCGCGGCGCGAAGTGCGCGCGCAGTATTCATTCGAACGGATGGTCGC
>JACDDJ010000590.1 GCA_013817065.1 Acidobacteriota bacterium | reverse complement strand
GAGGCCGATCCAGAGGTCGACGCCCACCTTCGTGGTTTCCGCCAGACCGTCGAGACTAATCCCCCGCTTTTCCCGTTCCCGCCGAAGCCGCATGCCGAACTGTTCCCGGTCAGCCATCAGGACGACCTGAGGCAGCAAGGACCGGGCCTCCGAAAAGCCGCCACTTTCCCGCTGGAATTGGCGAAGTCGATTCAGGGTCGTTTCGGATCCGTAATCCCGGGGCGAGAATTGTCTCGGCGCGCTTTTATACTGGCGTGTGCGCACACGGTGCCTCTCCATACACGCCGGCTACCGCTGCCGCCACAGCGGCGCCTGCTGCCATGCGTCGTGGGATATCGAGGTCGAACCGCACATCCTCGATGCGGTGGCGACCCGTCGTGTCATCGCCGTGTCCTCGACTCCCACGCCTTTTGCCCCGGGTCTCGAGGATCCCGCCACCATGTCGCTCGCACGGACGACAGAGGGATGGTGCGGCTTTCGGCACCACCAGCGGTGTTCGCTGCAACGGGCCGGAGGCGAGGAGATGCTGCCATCGGCGTGCCGCCACTTTCCGCGCGTCTTCCTGCGCGACGGTCGCGGGACGATGGTGACGCTCAGCCACTACTGTCCGACGGCTGCCGCATTGCTCCTCGCTGATGGTCGCCCCCTGACGGTGGTGGATGCGGCCCCACCACTGGCGTTGTCAGAACCAGTCGAGGGGCTGGACGCCCGGGACGCGCTGCCGCCACTCGTACGACCAGGATTACTCGCGGACCTGCAAGGTTATGCCGCATGGGAAGAAGCGGCCCTCGCCGAGTTCGCAACGGCACCGTCCGTGGACGTCGCGCTGGACCGGATCGCCGCCGCAACAGAGCAGATCCGGCAGTGGACACCGCAACACGGCCGGCTCGTCATCGCGGTGTCCAGTGCTTTCGCCACCGCTTCAACTTCGAACCGCAGCGGGGACGATGGTCTCTCGGAAGGCTTCGGCGCCGTCCGTGAAGTAACGGGACCGCACCCGCTTCTCGACGTCGACGCCGACTTCGCCAACGACTGGACGACACTGCACTCCCACTCAGCGGATGTTCTTCGCCGGCCGATCGCCAACTACATGGCGGCTTGCACCTTCGGGAACTGGACGGCCTATCGGGGCCAGGGTCTGCGCACGGTCCTCGCCTGGCTGCGAGGCTGCTACGACGTTCTGCGCGTTCAGCTGATGCGACACGCCAGGGCCGCTGGCGGGATCAATCGAGAGGTGATGATCGAGTCCTTCCGCATGTCCGATTTCATCATCGTCCACACCGTGCCGTCCCTGGAGTTCGGTCGGACGGCGGCAGTGTTCGAGCACGTCGCTCCGACGCTTCGCCCGCGACTATGACCACATCTGCACTCGAACGATTTCTTCGCTACGTCACGATCGACACTCGTGCGGATGATTCGTCACCAGCGTGCCCGTCGACGCCCGGGCAACTCGAGCTGATGCGATTGCTCGTCACTGAACTTCGCGAACTCGGGCTGCGCGACGTGGTGCTCGATGACTACGGCTACGTGATGGCAACCGTGCCGGCGTCGTCGCCCAAGCCCGGCGTGCCGGTAGTTGGTTTCATTGCGCACGTGGACACATCGCCGGAGATGATCGGCGCAGGGGTGCGACCGATCGTCCACTGGAATTACGATGGCCGCGACATCGTTCTTCCTGACGATCCCTCGATGATTCTGAGTAGCGCGAGCGATTCGGCCCTCGCCGCTCGCGTCGGCGACGACATCGTTACCGCGTCCGGAACGACATTACTGGGAGCAGATGATAAGGCTGGCGTGGCCGAGATCATGGCGGCTGTCGAGTACCTGGTGCAGCATCCCGAGATCCCACACGGTGCCATTCGAATCGGGTTCACGCCGGATGAAGAGATTGGCCGGGGCGCCGATCACTTCGACGTCGCGCGTTTTGGTGCGGTGTGCGCCTACACGGTGGACGGCGGAAGCCGAGGCGAACTCGAGCATGCCAGCTTCTCCGCGGATCTCTTCACGGTGGTCTTCAAGGGATTCAATACGCACCCGGGATACGCGAAGGGCAAGATGGTGAACGCGATCCGCGCTGCCGCGGACTTCATCGCCTCGTTGCCGCGAACCGAGATGACTCCCGAGACAACGGATGGCGGCGAAGGGTTCGTGCACCCGTATGACGTCCATGCCGGCGTGGATCAGACGACCGTCAAGGTGCTGATCCGCGATTTCATGACTGGCGAGCTGGGAACGAAGCGTGCACTCCTCGAGTTTCTTGCTCGTGACGCCGGCGCCCGCCACCCAGGCTGCACGGTCGAGACAACGGTGACCGAGCAGTATCGCAACATGGGTGAGGTGCTGGAGCGGCACCCCACGGTAGTCGAGCACGCGCGGACCGCCATGCGCCGGGTCGGGATCGAGCCGATCGAGCGACCGATCCGCGGCGGTACCGATGGGTCGCGGCTGTCATTGATGGGCTTGCCGACGCCTAATCTCTTCGCCGGGGAACATAACTTCCATTCCCGTGTCGAATGGGTATCGTCCCAGGACATGGATAAAGCGGTCGAAGTCATCGTCCAGCTTTGCCCGGTGTGGTGGGAGTCGCCGGCCTGAGTCGCACTCCATGCGGTCAGCCAGTGGGAGTCACCTCGATGCCTGTAGTCACTTGACATTGTTCTACTAATTAACTAGTACTAACGCCATGCGACATCCGCACCCGACGCTGACACCACAGGAACTCGCGATCATGAAAGTCATCTGGCGCATGGGCAGCGCCACCGTGCGCGACGTCTACGAGGCGCTCCGCGCCGAGCGCACCATCGCCTACACGACGGTGATGACGATGATGCGGATTCTCGAGGACAAGGGGTACTTGACCAAGAGCTCCGCGGACCGTGCCTTCGTTTACGCACCGTCCAAGCCGCGGCAGCAAGTGGTCGGGGCCATGGTGCGCGACTTTGTGGACCGGGTGTTCGACGGGGCGTCCGGCTCACTGCTCGTGCACCTGGCGAAGGACAACCGTCTCAGTGACAAGCAGCGCCGCGCGATCGAGAAACTCGTGAAGGACCTGGAGGACTGATGCCGCCCCTCAGCCTCGGTAACGTAATCGCCTACGTGATCCAGGTGTCACTGATCGCTGCCGCAACCGGCGCGTGCATGACGCTGGTCCGCCTTCGCAATCCAGAAGCGCGCTACTGGTCGTGGCGGGCGCTGCTGTGGCTCGCGGTGGTGCTGCCGCTGGTGCAGCCCTGGCAGGCGCTGACTGTGATCGTCGCGCCGGCGGCGATCGCGAACGCCGCGACGGAACTCGGGGTCCGCAGCACGCTGGCGCCGCAACCCGCCGCCGTTCAGCTGAATCCGGTTCTCATCGTGATTGCTGGCGGGATGGTGATCAGACTGTTGTGGCTTGCCGTCGGTGCAATCCGGCTGCGTCGAATCG
>JACDDJ010000589.1 GCA_013817065.1 Acidobacteriota bacterium | reverse complement strand
GATCATCGACGCGACCGACAAGATCGGCAACGGCGTCCAGCTGCGCCACATGGCGGCCGGCACCGTGTCGGCACTCGACACCGACGTCGCGAACTACGAGCGGCTCTCCTGGACGCAGAAGGGCGACGGGCTGACCGTCCTCAAGGGCACGGAAGACCGTGCCCTGATCGACAGGGTGTTCTCGATTGTCGGTTTCACCGGCTTCGGCAGCGGCGAACCGAAGAAGACGGTGTTCGATCCCGCCAAGGACAAGAGCTTCCCGACCGGCTTCGCGATCAGTGGCAACCGCGCTGCAACCTGGAACGACAAGATGGATGCCTTCGTGTTCGGCATCCGCGAGCCGCGCAAGCGCACGACGCCCGCTGTCGCGCCCGGCGCGACGCCGCCTGCCGAAGGTGAGGACGCCCCGGCAGCGCCTGCAACGCCTGCCGGCGCCAGCGAAGCGGACGAGAAGGTCGACCTCGTGCTGTGGCACTGGAAGGACTCGCGCCTCCAGTCGCAACAGCAGGTCCAGGAAGGCGCCGATCGCAACTACACCTACCTCTCGATGTATCACGTCGGTCCGCAGAAGTTCGTCCGTCTCGCGGACGACGATATGCGGACGGTGAGCCTGGCGCCGAAAGAGAAGTTCGCCATCGGCTTCGACGAGCGCGAGTACGAGCTGATGGGCAACATGGACGGCCGCCGCTTCCGCGACGTCTACGTCATCAACCCCGCAACCGGCGAGCGCAAGCTCGCCCTGAAGCGCGCTCGTTGGTACAACGGCACCTCACCCGATGGCCAGTCGCTCCTCTATTACGACGACGGCCACTTCTTCGTCCACAACATGGCGACTGGCCAGGCGAAGAACATCACCATGGGTGTGCCGACCTCGTTCATCGACCTCGAGAACGACACGAATGTCGTCAAGCCGCCGACGCAGCCCATGGGATGGGTCAAGGGCAGCAAGGCCGTCCTGATCACCGACAACTGGGACATCTGGCAGGTGCCGGTCGACGGCGGCGCCGCGGTGAACCTGACGGTCAACGGCAAGAAGGACCAGATCCGCTACCAGCGCCGCTTCCCGATGGAAACTGCGGAAGAGCGCGAGGACGGCATCGACCTGTCCAAGCCGAACTACTTCGGCGTCTACGGTGAGTGGACCAAGAAATCCGGCATCGCGCGCCTGGACGGCGGCAAGCCCGGCCTCGCCAACGTCCTCTGGGACGATGCGTCGTTCGGGCGGTTGATGAAGGCCGAGAAGGCCGACGTCGTCCTCTATACGAAGGAGACGGCCACTGAGCCCGGTGACTACTACGCGACGGACTCGAAGTTCGGCACGCCGAAGCGGCTGACCGACATGCGTCCGCAGGTGGCCAACTACAACTGGACGCCCGGTGTTCAGCTCGTGAACTACACCTGCGACAAGGGCGACAAGCTCCAGGCGGCGCTCTACCTGCCAGCCAATTACGAGAAGGGCAAGTCGTATCCGACGCTGGTGTACTTCTACGAGAAGATGTCGCAGTCGGCGAACCAGTTCGGCGTACCGAGCGCGAACGGCTTCAACAAGTCGGTCTACACCAGCCAGGGCTACGCGGTCCTCATCCCGGACATCGTCTACAAGGTGAACGATCCGGGCATGTCGGCGGTGTGGTGCATGGTCCCGGCGGTCAAGGCTGCGATCGGCACCGGGGTGGTGGACGCAAAGAAGGTCGGGATCACCGGTCACTCGTGGGGTGGCTACCAGACGTCCTTCCTGGTGACGCAGACCGACATCTTCGCGGCCGCGGTTGCGGGCGCGCCGCTCACGAACATGGTCAGCATGTATTCGCTGATCTACAAGAACAGCGGCGGCGGCAACATGGCGATCTTCGAGAGCAGCCAGGGTCGCTTCAAGGGTGGCTACCTCGATAACTGGGACGCCTACTACCGCAACTCACCGGTGTTCTTCGCGAAGAACGTGAAGACACCGCTGATGATCCTGCACAACGACAAGGACGGCGCGGTCGACTTCACGCAGGGTGTGGAGTACTACAACACGCTCCGCCGGCTCGGGAAGCCGGTGATCCTGCTCGAGTACGTCGGGGAGAACCACGGCCTCGCCCGGCGTCCGAACCAGCGCGACTACACCGCGCGCATGAAGGAGTACTTCGATCACTACCTCAAGGGCGCACCGGCGCCCGACTGGATGGTGAACGGTGTCCCCCGCCTGAAGATGGAAGACCATCTCAAGGACCGCAACAAGAAGGCTGATCCCGCTACGAAGAAGATCACGACCGACCCGGCGGGCGGAGAGGTCTCGAAAAAGTAGGTTTGGTTCTTCGCTGAGGGTGCCGCCGCGCGACGCGGTAGTGCGGCTTCCGTTCGGTGAAGGTGCGGAGGGATTCGCTGAAAGGGCAGGGCAGGTCCGGTTAGCCGGTCCTGCCCTTTTTCGTATCCGGTAATATTCCGGGATGCGACAACAGACATCTTCATCCCGACACATTTCCGTACTGGGTATCGCCCTGGCGTTGCTGGTCGGCACTCCCGCGCTCTCGTGGGCGCAGCAGGCGCCGCCCCGCCTTCCCACGGTCGACGACCTTCTGATGCTCGAATCCGTCGGGGCGTCGCGCATCTCCCCCGATGGACGCTGGGTCGCCTACACGGTCACGCAAGCGAACTTCAAGGAGGATGCGTTCGTGACGCAGATCTGGGTCGCGAGCACGTCAGCACCGGGACCGAACGTTCAGCTGACGCGTGGCAGCAAGTCGTCGGGCAATCCGCAATGGTCGCCGGACGGGAAGTGGCTGGCCTTCACCAGTGACCGGATCGGCGACCGCAGCCAGGTCTTCATGATCCGGCCGGACGGCGGCGAGGCGGTGCAGCTCACGAAGTCCGAGACGCCGATTTCCGGCTTCGACTGGTCCGAGGACGGCAAGACGATCGCGTATGTCGCCACCGAGCCGCCGACCAAGGCGGTGAAGGACCACAAGGAGCAGTACGGCGACTTCCAGGTCGTACGGAAGGATTACACGTTCGCACATCTCTGGACGTTCGATGTCGCGCAGGCGCTGAAAGAGCCGGTCATCGGAGGTCAGCGGACCAAGGGACGCGACTTCAGCATCGGGGGATTCTCCTGGTCACCGGACGGCACCCGCATCGCCTTCAGCGCCTCGATCAATCCGGACCTGGTGCAGAGCGGCACCTCCGACATCTACGTCCTCGACCTCGGACGCGACGATGTGAAGAAGATCGTGTCGCAGCCGGGGCCCGACAACAATCCGCGTTGGTCGCCGGACGGCAAACAGCTGGTGTTTTCGTCCGCGATGGGGCAGCAGCTGTTCTTCCACGCCAACTCACGGCTGGCGGTGGTCGCGGCATCGGGTGGCGCGCCGCGTTCGATCACCGATCGCTTCGACGAGCAGCCCGGCCTCGTTACATGGACGTCTGACGGCATCTATTT
>JACDDJ010000588.1 GCA_013817065.1 Acidobacteriota bacterium | reverse complement strand
GACGTTGGGATTGGTGGCGAGGACGACTTCTTCGACCGAACCGTCACTCACCCGCCGGAGCAGATCCTTGATCTTCAGATCATCCGGGCCGACGCCGTGCAGTGGCGACAGCGCACCCATGAGCACGTGATAGAGGCCGTTGAACTGGCGCGTCCGCTCCACGCCGTTGACGTTCTCCGGCTCCTCGACGACGCAGATCAGGCGCCGGTCGCGGGAGGGATTGGTGCAGAAGAAGCACGGGTCGGTGTCGGTGATGTTGCTGCACACCGAACAGTAGGTGACCCGCTCTTTCACCTCGCGCATGGCGTCGCCGAGGCGATCGACCTCTTCACGCGGCGTCTTGAGGATGTGGTACGCGAGGCGCTGGGCGCTCTTGGCGCCAATGCCGGGCAACCGCTGAAACTGCTCGATGAGCTTCGCGAGCGGATCGGGTCGCTGCATCAAAACATGCCGGGGATCTTCATGCCGCCCATCATCCCGCCCATCTGCTCGTTCATGGCTTCATCGACCTTCCGGTGCGCGTCGTTGACGGCGGCGAGGATCAGGTCCTGCAGCATCTCGACGTCTTCTTTCGACACCGCTTCGGGATCGATCTTGATCGACTGCAGTTGCTTGGCGCCGTTGATGACGACCGTCACCATGCCGCCGCCGGCCGTCGCCTCGACGCGGAGCTCGGCCATCTGTTTCTGCATGCGCTCCTGCATCTGCTGCGCCTGCTTCATCATCTGCTGGATATTCATCGTTACCTCTCCTCGACGTCCTTGATTTCGGCGGCGAAGACGTCGAGCATCGCCTGCACGCCCGAATCCTCGAGGGCCTGCTGCTTCAACTCGGTCTTCCGCTCGTCAGGTGCTCCTGCGGCGCGGCCCTGGCTGCCGCCCGCCTTCCCCGGCACGACGGTCGGCACACCTTCAGCCGACAGGATCGTGATGCGCCGGCCGGCAAGGCGCGAGGCCCGCTCCTCGAGGTCCGGTCGGTTCTGGTCCAGTTGTGCGCGTAACGCGCGATGGTGCGGACCGAACGTGAAGACGATCTTGTCCTCGTCGTGCTCGATCTTCTGCGCCATGGCGATGACGGTACCGTGAAAGAACTTCTTCCCCTTGCGGACGTCTTCGAGGAATGCCTCTTTCAACTGCCCTGCCGCGACCGGCTCGGCACTGGAGGCGGCAACCGGCGCGGGGGCGGCGGGGCGCGCGGGCGCCTCGCGACGGGTCTCGACGGCCCTCGCGGTCGCTGCGGCGGCAGCGGGCTGCTTCGGCGGCACACTCGGACGCGCCTGCGTTGCAGGTGCAGCTAACGTCTGGCGTGACGCTGCCGGACCTGCGGGTCCGCTTCGCGGCGCGGCAGGTGCCCCCTTCTCGAGCCCCTGGATCAAGTCGGAAAGCGGCACCAGCTTGCGCAGATGGATCCAGCGGAGGAGCGCCATCTCGAGGTGATACCGCGGCTGCGTCGATCCCCTGATCTCGTACTCCGCCTTGGTCAGGACCTCGAACGCACGCATCAGATCCTCGGACGAGAAGCGCGGCGCGAGCGCGACGATGCGCGTCCGCTCCTGACCTTCGGCGGCGATCTCCGGATCCGAGGCCCGCGCGGGGTCGATCTTGACCACCATGAGGTCGCGCGTGAGCCGCGCCAGCTCGCGGACGACAGATCGCAGTTCGTAGCCAGACTCGACGGCGCGGCCGGCGAGTGCGAAGACCGCCGCGGGATCCTCGGCCGCAACCGCGTCGGCAATGTCGAGCAGCAGGTCGCGATGCACGAGGCCGAGGACGCTCGCGACGTCCTCCGGCGTAATCGTTTTACCGGCGAACGCGATCACCTGGTCGAACGCGCTCTGCGCGTCGCGCATGCTGCCGTCCCCGGCGCGCGCGAGCAGCATGGTTGCCGCGTCGTCGATCTGGATCTCTTCGGCGGTGGCGATGGCGTGGAGCTGTTCGGCGATCTGCTTGACGCCGATCAGCTTCAGCTCGAATACCTGCGATCGCGACTGGATCGTCGGCGGAACCTTATCGAGCTCGGTCGTCGCCATCATGAAGACGACGTGGGGCGGCGGCTCCTCGACCGATTTGAGCAGTGCGTCGAAGGCGTTCTTCGAGAGCCGGTGGACTTCGTCGATGATGAAGATCTTGTAGCGGTCTCGGGCGGGCCGCATCCCGAGGCCGGCGATGATGACCTCGCGGACGTTGTCGACCTGCGTGTTGGTGGCGGCGTCGATTTCGATGACGTCCATGTCGCGGCCCTGCGCGATTTCGACACAGGCGTCACAGGTGCCGCAGGGATCGGCGGTCGGGCCGGTCGCGCAGTTCAGGCCGCGCGCAAGAATGCGGGCGGTCGTCGTCTTGCCGACCCCGCGCGGGCCGGAGAAGACGAATGACTGGGCGATCCGCTTCGCGGCGATCGCATTGCGAAGCGTCTGGGTGACGCCGCGCTGCCCGATGACGTCATCGAACGTCTGCGGACGCCATTTCCGCGCGAGAACCTGATATGCCACTTGCGATGTTGAAGGCTGAAGTCCGCGTGAAGTAAGGATGCAAGAAGAACGGTTGCCGGCGGGCCCCCCGCAGTAATTTGGCGGGCCCCCGCCGCAGTTCGGCGGGCCCCACCGCGGCCCGGGAGGCCTGCGGCACATGTCAGTGACTACTTAGCGCTGCTGCCTTCCGGCCCTGACGCGGTTCGCAGGCTGAGATTGCACAGGTTCCGGACCGCGGTGCGATCCGCCGATCTTGGAAACTGATTGTATCAAACGGGGTGGCGATCACCAGAGATCAGAGAGGATGACCTACCCCCAGGATGCGCCCGATGGGCGTCCGCACGACCACACATTGTAGAGCAGGCAGTATGATCCGCCGATGCGAACCCTTCCTCTTCTATGCGCCCTGCTCCTGGTGTCCTGCTCGGACCGCGGCAGGTCCTCGACCACAACCCCGTCAGACGCGAGTCTGGCAATCATCAATGCGAGGGTATGGACCGGCGACGCGTCGAGGCCCTGGGCGGAGGCGATTGCCGCGACAGGCCCCATCATCACTTCGCTGGGGACGACGGCCGAGATCAGGCAGGCCGCTGCCGGCGCCGAGATCATCGACGCGGGCGGCAAACTGGTCGTGCCGGGGTTCATCGATACGCACGTCCACTTCGTGGACGGCGGCTTCCGGCTTGCCTCGGTCCAGTTGCGCGACGCGAGGACTCGCGAGGAGTTCGTCTCCAGGATCAAGGCGTTTGCCGGGACGGTACCGGCCGGCAACTGGATCCAGGGTGGTGACTGGGACCACACGCTCTGGGGCGGCGAGCTGCCGACGCGTCAGTGGATCGACGCCGTCACGCCTCAACATCCGGTGTGGATCAATCGGCTCGACGGACACATGTCGCTCGCCAACTCCGCGGCGCTGAAGGCCGCGGGCGTGACGCGTGCGACTGCGAACATCAGCGGTGGGG
>JACDDJ010000587.1 GCA_013817065.1 Acidobacteriota bacterium | reverse complement strand
CAGGTGCACGGCACGGCCTTCCGCTACGAGCGCGGCGGCCGTCAGGCCCGGTTGGGCAAGTCTGAAGTCTTCCCCGAGCCCCACCGCCCGCGCGGACCCGAACGTGGACGCCCCGACGGCGCCGAGGAATTGCTCCGGGGTTGAAGCACGCGGAGATGGCTCCTCTGGCGCCGCGGCACCGTCCGACTGGGCATCGAGTGCTTCCACGGCTACGGAGCGCACCAGCTTGGGCAACAGCTTCCGCAGCGTCTTCCCGGAGTCGAACAGGTCGAATCCGACAATCCGCCCGGCAACGACGAACAGCACACCGACCTGCCCCTGGACAGGGCGACAGGCCTGTACGCACGAGTCGATGAAGGTGCTGTGCTGCAGGAAGATGGCCTCCATTGCGCCGGTCGGCGACGTCGCATGGAGACGCGAGGACTTGCTGGCGATATCGGCCCAGACCTCTGACTGATCCGAGGCTCTCCCCCCATATGAACTCATCGATGCGCTCACCTGCGACATCCGTTTCGCCCGCCCGCTCGCATACTGCGCTCGGGGGGCGGAGGCGAAGCCGCGCGACCGCGCACGCCACCGCCCGACCTCGACACACGACACCGGGATGGTGAGCTCCGACTGTGCAGCCACCATGATCGTCAGATTCACGACGCGGTTCTGCTTGGCGCCGACGAGTTCCTCGCCGTCGACGATCAACAGCGGCTCGAGGCCGCGGTTGACAACCCGCAGCTCCGGCACGCTGCCACCCTCCGAAACCTCGGTCACCTCCACCAGCCCTGACGCAAGCCCGTCGTCCAGAACGGTGTAGCCGGCCTCCGGCCGGGCACCGCCCGGGTCACGGGAGAGCAGGGGGATCATGTGCAGGTTCTGAAAGTTCACTGCCGGGCCAGGAACTACCGATGCGAGCGCGAGTGCGATGGGGTTTGTCTGCATTGGTAGATCCTACTGTTCACACCGCGCGAGCGCGGCGCTGTGAGTACGACCCCCGTTCAAACCGTGCGTGCGGATTTCCCGCACACGGCTTACCAAGGGGCATTCGGAATACGGCATTACGCAGCCTCCGGGTAGCGAATCGTCCCGCGCAGGCGGTAGAGACCGAGGGCATGGAAGAAGTCCGGTGTCCAGCGGGCCAGCTGACCGGGGCGGAGCTGCCGGCCATGCCGCTTCAACAGTAAGCGTCTGAGCCGCCAGTGCACGTAGGCATCGACCTGCTGAAACTTGATGGCGGCATTCCCCGTGCGAAAGTACGCGCCCCACCCACGGAGCACCGGATTGAGCTGCGCGAGGGTCTCGCGCAGGGCCCGATGACACACGCGGCGCGTGGTGCACGCCTTCACGCGCTGGCGCACCCGATGCATCGCGCGGAGAGACGGCCAGCGCTGGAGGAAGTACACCCGCTGGTGCCGCTTCT
This sequence comes from Acidobacteriota bacterium, assembly GCA_013817065.1. Taxonomy (GTDB): domain Bacteria; phylum Acidobacteriota; class Vicinamibacteria; order Vicinamibacterales; family 2-12-FULL-66-21; genus JACDCA01. The sequence goes on along the minus strand of JACDDJ010000587.1, from coordinate 2,021 downwards.
CCCAGATGGGTCCGCTCATGCGCTTGCGCAAATGACAGCCGAGGAAATCGAAGCCCTCGCCTCCGCGCGAGAGGTCGACCCGCCTCGTCTTGTCCGGGTGCAGCTCCAAACCGAGCCGTGCGAAAATCTCGCGCACGCGCTGTTCGGCCTGCTCACACGCCGATGCCGTGTCACACATGACCACGACATCGTCCGCGTAGCGCACCAGCACGCCGAGAGAGGCGTACCGTTTCGTCCACACGGTGTCGAGCACGTGCAGGAAGATGTTGGACAGCAGCGGCGATATCACGCCGCCTTGCGGCGTCCCCGCGACCGTTGCGGAGACGCACCCGTTCTCCATCACGCCTGCCCGGAGCCACTGCCGTCTCAGTTTGAGCACCCGCCGGTCCGAGACGCGTCGTGCGACCAGCTTCATCAGCTTGTCGTGACTGATGCTGCCGAAGTAGTCGCGTATGTCGGCGTCGAGGACGTGGTTGCCGCCTCGTGCGCCCCGCTTGCGTAAGGCTTCCAACGCTTGCGTGGCATTCCGCTTGGGCCGGAAGCCGTACGCGCACGGATGAAAGTCCGCCTCGAAAATCGACTCCAGTACGAGCGTCGTCGCCATCTGCGCCACTCGGTCTCGGACCGTCGGAATCCCCAACGGCCGTGCTCGTCCGTCTGCCTTCGGAATGTATCGACGCTTGACCGCGCAAGGTCGATAGCTGCCTGCCTGCAGTCGGACGCCGAGTTCTTCGAGGAAGCGCTCGACACCATACTGCTCGACATCGGCGAGCGTCATCGCATCAACACCCGCCGCGCCGCGGTTCTGCTTCACACGCCGCCATGCTTCCCACAGGACGTCACGCCTGCAGATGCGGTCCCTCAACGCATGGAAGCGCCGGCCCGGTTGCCGCTTGGCCGCACTCCAAAGTCGGCGTCGCCATTGGCGCACTTTGTCGGTGGACTCGCGTCCACCGGGGTGGTTGGAACCGGTCCTGCCGGTCATGCCCTCATGCGTCCTTGTCCTGCCGACGTTGCCCCCGCAGGGACCCTTCGCTCCGCCCGCGTTGTTCGTCACGAGCCTCGTCACTACTACGGTCCCCTCGGACTCCCGCTGCGCCGTGCTCGCTTGCGCCGTTGGCTTATACGAGCCGCGCTGCCGCGACGACGGCTGCGCAGACGGGTCTCTCGTGTTCCGTTCCCCTCCGTGCACACGTGCTGCGCCCTCTACCCCGCCGAGACCGGCGACACGTACACCTCCGGACTGAGGCATCGCCGACGTGGCCTTCGCCGTGACATGAGCGGCTCGGCTCTCGGGTTGTAAATGTGTCGAGGCTGCAGGCTTCACGTGAGGTTGCGGCCCGCGTGCGGGCTCCCTCCGTAGAGGCTCGTGACACCCCGCTCGGGCCAACGGAATCTCTTCCGTTGCCTGGGGTCTGCTACTCGGCGCTCCGGCGCTTACCGAGACGGGACTTGCACCCGCTGGAGACGAACAGCGTGAAGCAGGCGATGGTCGGCCCGCTTCGTCACGACGCACCATGGACCCCATTCCACCGCGGTCGGGCGACAACGTCAAATCATCTTTCTTCATCGCTGCGGGCGAGCCGGCCGCGTCCTTTCTGAAGTCACCCGCCGACCCCTTGCCATGGCCCGGATGTGGTCGAGCAGCAGCTGAGCGACGATGTGCCCCACGCGCTTGGCCCACAGCAGCACGTGCGACAGCACCTTCGGGCACGTAGAATCTGCCGATTCGGGCCGCAACGCTCGACGATCTCGAGGCGCTAACGGAGATCTACAACCACTACATCGTCCATTCGGCGATCACGTTGCCGGAGCTACGCGGCGCTGAGGACACCCAGACATATCAGCACTGTTTGTTCCCTGAGTGGAAACTCTCGGCGAACTCGCTCTCGTGGCGGTCGGTGCGCTGCGGCTTCTTCTACAAGGTGACGTGTCGAGGACGGCTGCCATGCCGGAGAGGTAGCGTCGCCGGAGCGCGCGATCGAGTCCGACGGGATTCAGCTCGCGCTGAATTCTGACGC
>JACDDJ010000074.1 GCA_013817065.1 Acidobacteriota bacterium | reverse complement strand
GTCCGACACCTTCGCGCACCAGGCCTGGCGTCTGCTCAGCGACTGTTTCGAACGGGTGCTGCTGTATCCCGCCGACGCGGAGGCCCGGTCGGCGATGCTGCTCGGCGCGCACTTCGCCGGCATGGCGATCGAGCAATCGATGCTCGGGGCGGCGCACGCCTGCGCGAATCCGTTGACCGCGCGCTACAACATCCCGCACGGCCTCGCACTCGCCCTGGTGCTGCCGCACGTCGTCCGCTGGAACGGCGCCGCCGCGAAGGACCGCTACGCCGCGCTCCTCGGCGCCCCACGCCGCCGTGCCCGCGACGAGGATCCGGCCGAAACCCTGGCGCGACGCCTCGAAGACTTCGCCGTAGCCGGACATCTCTCGATCACCCTCTCGGATGCCGGTGTCGACGCCGCCGCAATCCCCGAGCTCGCCGCCGATGCCGCACAGCAGTGGACAGGCACCTTCAACCCGCGTCCTTTCGACTCAGTGGGCGCGGAGGAGATCTACCGGGCCGCGCTCTAGGACGTGCGACGTGCGATGAGCTACGTCGCACGTGCTATGCGGTGTTCCACGTGCGACGTGCGGTGCCACGTGCGAAGTGCGGTGCCACGTGCGACGTGCACCGCGATCGCTGCCAGGCTGAAGGCTCGGTGCGCAGGTCGGTCAATGCGCACCCGCCGCACCACGTGCGGCGTGGGACGGGCGACGTGCGACGTGCGGTGCGACGTGCTCGTGCTACGTGCGGTGCTACGTGCGGCGGACGGACCGGCCGACTCTGGCGGCTGACTTCTTCCGGTGATACCGGGTGAAGTTCAGCGCCTTTGCGCGGGTGTGTTCTGCGAGCTCCAGGGTCCGTTCGAAGCGCTCTTGGTCGATGAAGGTGCGGGTGACACATTCGCGCAGGTAGTCCTCCACTTCCCCGAGTGATCCGAGAGCGTAACCAAAGAACTGGACGATGGCCGGAGACTCGAATCGGTCGAAACCTTCAGCCATGTTCCGACAGACGCTCCCCGCGGCCTCGGTGAAACCCTCGCAGAAACGGAAACACCTGGCCACGTGCTCCTGCGCACAAATTGCGTGCACTTCCCTTCTCAACCCGTCCGCCAGTTGCCAGCATTCGAGATCGTGAACCCTCTTCGCCATGCCCGCTGCGCGGAGCACATGGCATGCCACCCGCGCAGCACATCGCACATCGCACATCGCACATCGCACATCGCACATCGCACAGCACGTGGCACGTCGCACAGCACGTGGCACGTCAGCACGTTGCACCGCACGTGGCGCGCAGCACGTAGCACGCCGCACGTTACAGATATCGCCCCACCGTCGCCGCCGAAGGCGGCGGCGTCACGAGCGATACCACCACCATCAATCCGCAGGAGATGAGCGTCATCGGCACGACCGGCAGCAGGCCGTACCAGGCGAGCGCGCCGGGGACCTGCGAGGTGTAGGTCACCGCGAACGCGACCCACAGCGTGACCGCAAGCGCGCCCCACTTGGTGCTGCGTCGCCAGAACAGCGCGGCGACGAGCAGGGGCGACAACGCCGAATAGCCGGAGAACGCGTACTGCACCGCAAGATCGAAGATGCCTTGCGGCGCGCGCAGGGCGATCACATACGCAAGGATCGTCAGCAGGACGACGAAGAGGCGGCCGGTCTGGATCTGTACGCTTTCGCCAAAGCGGGCGGTTCCGCCGTAGAACGTGAAGACATCCTCGGTGAACATCGTGGAGAGCGCCAGGATCTGTGAGTCGCTCGCCATGACGGCCGCCATGATGCCGGCACCAAGGATCCCCGCCAGCCACAGTGGCGCAAACCGCTCGAGCATCACCAGCACCACATCGTCTCCCGCCGCCTGGCGGCGAAGAGCCGCGCGTTCTTCGGGTGAGGCGGTCGGCGGGAGCGCCGCCATTGCGGCGCGGGCTTCGAGCTTCTGCTCGATCTTAGGAACGTCGCGAAGGGAATTCGCCGCGACCCCGAGAAACACGCACGGCAGCCAGATCGCCAGCAGACAGATCGGGTAAACGATGACGGTCCGCTTGAACTGGACCATTCGCTTTGCCGTAAGGCAGAAGATGGCAATGTGCGGGAAGGCGATCGTCGAGAGCGGAATGAACGTGTAGCTGAAGTAATACCAGGGTGAGATCCGCTCCCGCGTCAGGAGGGACGCCGTTGAAGGTGAACCGAGGAGCGATTCCATAGCGGCCGGAAAGCCGCCCATCCCGCGGCCGATCACCACCAGCGCGATCGCGCCGAAGGTCAGGAACAAGACAGTTTGGAACGTGTTCACGAAGGCGGTGCCGCGCATCCCGCCGAAGAACACGTAGCTCATGACGACAATCGCAACGATTGCCCCGCCGAGCCAGAACGGAACGAAGCCGCCGCTGATCCCACGCAGCGCCGTCCCGCCGCCCATTACGCCGATGATGATGTAGGGCACGAGCAGCGCCGCCTGCACGACGAAAATGACGGTGCCGATGTGGCCGCACTCCCACCGGTCGCGGAACATTTGGACCGGGGTCATGAAGCCGTGCCGCTTGCCGAGGGCCCACAGGCGAGTGCCGATGAAGAACAAGGTCAGGGGGATCACGAAGGCCGAGGCCGAGGCCATCAGGCTGAAAGTCACGATCCCGTTGGCAAATGCGTGGCCCGCGGAGCCAAGGATCGTGAAGGCCGTCATGTTGGTCCCGAACAGGGAGAGCAGGAAGACTGCCGGCCCAAGCGATCGGCCGGCGAGGAAATACTCTTCGGCGCTACCGGCCCGGCCGCGCCGGAACGCGAAGATGCCGATATACAGCACGAGCAGCAGGTAGGCGAAAACGATGAAGGCGGGAATCACCTCGACCCGCTCCGGGTTCTCTCTTCAGCAGCAGACTCGAGATGCTCCGGCCAGGCGACGCGAGTGAGCGTCCACATGAGCAGCGCAACCGCCACGCAATAGGCGCCGTGATAGGCAAGGCCGATCGGCAGAAAGCCAAAGACGAGTGGACGCGCCTCGCGCCAGAACCAGAAGTCCTGATGCAGCAGGTAGAGCACCGCCACGACGGCCACGAGTAGTAGTCGGTTCATTGGATACAATCAACAGGTTCAGGAGCATTCTATAGATGGTCAAGCGTGTCTACATCCTCGCCCTCCTGCTGGTGCCCATGTTCGCCCCGGCCGCGCTGGCGCAGACTGCCGCGACCTTGTCCGGAACGGTCCATGATCCAAGCAACGCCGTCCTGCCGGGGGTAGCCGTCACCGCGCGTAGCGGTGAGACGGGCCTGTCGCGAACCTCCGTCACCGGCCCGGAGGGGCGCTTCGTCATCCCGCAACTGCCACCCGGGGTCTACGAGATCCGCGCGGAACTGGCGGGGTTCAAACCGCACGTGCGTCCAGAGGTGCGGCTCGCGGTCGGGCAATCTGTCGTTCTCAACATCTCGCTCCAGATCGGCGACCTCGCCATCGTCGACGTCGTCACGGCCGAGATCCCGACGGTCAACACCGCGACGTCCGAGCTCAGTTACCTGGTCACGTCGCAGCAGATCGAACAGATCCCGCTGAATGGACGCAACTACACCGACCTGGCACTCCTGCAGCCGGGGGTGAACTCATTCCCTCACCGTGACGGCGGATCCGTCGTCGCCCATGGTCTCGGCATGAGCATCAACGGGCAGGATCCGCGATCGAACACTTACCTGCTCGACGGAACGTTGACCAACGATTTCACGAATGGTCCGACCGGCAGCGCGGCGGGCACGGCCCTCGGCCTCGATACGATCCGCGAGTTCCGCGTCCAGTCGAACGCTTACAGCGCGGAGTACGGCCGCAACTCGGGCGGCCAGATCAACGTGTTGACCAAGTCAGGCACGAACCGCCTGTCGGGCAGTGCGTTCGAGTACCACCGCAACGATGCGATGGACGCGAAGAATTACTTCGACACGAAGGGCAAGCCGGACTTCCATCGCAATCAGTTCGGCCTCACGGCAGGCGGCCCGATCCGGACCGACAAGGCGTTTTTCTTCGTTGGCTACGAAGCGCTCATCGAGCGGCTCGGCCGGACTATTTCCACCGTGGTGCCGGATGACAATGCCCGGCTCGGAATCCTGCCCAGCGGTCCGGTGGCCGTGAGTCCGCTGGTGGCGCCATACCTCGCGGAATTCCCGCGCGCCAACGGGCCGTCGCTCGGACAGGGCCTCGCGGAATTCACGTTCCCCTTCGATCAGAAACTGGATCAGCACTTCCTGCAGGGCCGCGTCGACTACAACGCCGATCCCTCCCGGCAGTTCTTCGCGCGCTACACGATCGACGATGCGAGCCAGTTTCTGCCGACTGATTACCCGCAGTTCCCGCGCGAGTTCTTCTCGCGGAACCAGTTCTTCACGGGTGAGTACCGGCAGATCTTTTCAAACAGCACGTTGAACACGGCGCGGTTGGGGTTCAGCCGGACGCGTATCGGCCAGAACATCGAGTCGAACACCAACACCGCCCTGCCGGAGTTCGTGGCGGGTCGTGGGATCTCCGGCGCGATCGACATCGGCGGTATAAAACGGTTCGGCCCGCAAAGCTCGGCCAACCTGCGCCTGGTGCAGAACGTGTTCAGCCTGCAGGACGATCTCGTCCACGCCCGCGGCCGGCACACGTTCAAGGCCGGCGGCCTCGTCGAGCACTACCAGGACAACATGGTCAACCCGACGTTCAGCCTCGGCATTTACCGTTTCGCCAGCCTGAACACGTTCCTGCGTGCGACCCCGACGAGTTTCATCGGCCTCACGCCGGACGCACAGTTCGATCGTTACTGGAACTTCACCCTGTTCGGCGCCTACGTGCAGGACGACTTCCAGGTGACGCCGAATCTCACGATCAACGGCGGCCTTCGCTACGAATTCACGACTCTGCCGAAGGACAAGTACGGCCGTGATTCGGCGCTGCCGGACCTGACCGCATCGGCGCCGACCACGGGGCAGCTCTACGACAGCCCGAACTACAAGAACGTCTCGCCGCGCGGCGGCTTCGCCTGGGACATTTTCGGCGACGGACGCACCGCGCTTCGTGGCGGCTACGGGCTCTACTTCAACACCAACAGCCACCAGAACCTGATCGTCACGGTCACCAATCCACCGGCGACGCCGCGGCCGGTCATCGTGAACCCGACTTTCCCGACGCCGCAGTTCGACCGCGCCGGCGCGATCTCGATCCGCCCGATCCAGTGGGACTTTGACACGCCGCGCGTCCACGTCTTCAACATGAACGTCCAGCGCGAGTTCTGGCAGAACACCTCGGTAATGGTGGGCTATGCGGGATCGCGCGGACGCCACCTGCTGCGCAGCAACGACGTCAACACCGCGCGTCCGACGACGCTCGCTGATGGGACCGTGTTCATCCCGGCCGGCACGCCGCGTCCGAATACGGCCTTCTCGACCATCGAGCTGAAGAGCAGCGACGGCGAGTCCTGGTACAACGCGCTGATCGTCGACGTGCGTAAGCGCTTCAACGCCGGCTTCGCGGTCCAGGGCTCCTACACGCTTTCGAAGAGCGAGGACACGACGCAGGCATCGACGTTCTTCTCCGATGCGACAAACGGCACGACGACGGCGTTCCCCGAGTACATCCCCGACTACAACAAGGGTCTGTCGGACTTCGACACGCGCCACGTGTTCGTCATGAACTTCACGGTCAACCTGCCGGGAACCGACGCGCTTGGCGGCATCTTCAGCGGATGGCAGGCATCGGGCATCTGGAACGTGCGCAGCGGGCAGCCGCTGACCGTGTTCGTTCAGAGCAACCGCTCGCGCTCACTCTGGAACCCCTCACTCGGTCCCGGCATCGGCCAGGACCGTCCGAGCTACGCGCCAGGGTTTGGTCCTGACAGCGCCGTCCTCGGCCGCGTCGAGCAGTGGTTCGATCCGGCCGCGTTCGTTCTGCAGCCGATCGGCACGTTCGGCAACACCGGCCGCGGCGATTTCATCGGTCCGAACCTGCGGACGCTCGACATGGCGCTCAGCAAACCGGCCGGCTTCAAGAGGCTTGGCAGCGACGGCCGCCTCGAGTTCCGCATCGAGGCATTCAACGTTCTCAACCGCGCCAACTTCGGCCCGCCGGCCCTGGTCGCGTTTGCCGGTACCGCGGACGGCGAAGCGCCGCTCTCAACCTTCGGTCGCATCACGACGACGATCACCTCGGGCCGGCAGATCCAGTTGGGGATTCGCGCGCTGTTCTGATTCGAACTGACGCTGAGGGTGCGGTCGGACTTCGCTGAGGGTGCGGACTTCTTACGCTCAGGGTGCGGGGGGACTGCGCTGAGGGTGCGGGTAGCTTAGCCTGCCGCGCCGAAGCCTTGGCGAAGGCGGGAGGGTGCGGCGCTGCTCACGATGAGCGCAGCTCTTCAGGGCTGCCTCTCGTGGCGAGCGGTCACGTAGCTACAGTAAGATCCGATATATGAACTGGCTTGGATTTGTTGCGGGAGCGGTGTTGTCGTGGGGTGTCTACGGGTCGATGCTGCATCAGGGGCAGGTGAAACTTGGAAGCCCGCTCCGCGCGCTGCTGTGCGTCGGGATCGCCTACTTTCTGATCGGCGTGCTCGTGCCGCTGGCGCTGCTCTTTGCTCAGGGCGAGGGGCTTCGCGGCTTCAACTCGGCAGGCACAACGACTGCCACTGTCGCCGGCGCGCTTGGCGCGATCGGCGCCGTCTGCATCATCATGTCGTTCCGCAGCGGCGGCACACCCACGTACGTGATGCCGCTCGTGTTCGGCGGCGCGCCGCTCGTCAACGTCCTCTACACGATGTATATGCACCCGCCAAAGCACGCGCCAAGCCCGATGCTGTACATGGGATTCCTGCTCACCGCCCTCGGCGCCGGCATGGTCCTGTACTTCAAACCGCCGGCGCACTAGGAAGGCAGCCTGCAGCGACGTAAGCGCTGCCCGGCACCGACACATCCCGCCATGACTATCAACGAGAAAGGCCGTCGAGCGCTGGGCAACGCCGAGAGCGTACGAGCCCGGAGCCTCTTCGAGCGGATTGCCGGGACCAGTCCGGACATTCTCTTCGTCTTCGATGTCACTGAAAGCCGCAACGTCTACGTCAATGCCCGGGTCGAAGCCGTGCTCGGCTATACCGTCGAGCAGTTTGAAGCCGCGCCGGTCGAGGGAAACAGCGGCATCGCGCACCCTGACGACCTTCCGGCCATTGCACGATGGCTCGCGGGGTTCGAAGGGGCGGGCGACAACGATGTGCGCGAACTGGAATACCGGGTCCGCCATGCCGACGGCTCTTACCGCTGGCTCCGGGTGCGCGCCTCGGTTTTCGAGGGATTCGCCGACGGACATGTGCGGCAGCTGGTCGGGACGGCACAGGACGTCACAGACCTGAAGCGTGACGCCGATGCGCTCGCTGCAAGCGAGCAGCGCTTCCGCGCCGCGATCGAGGCGGTCTCCAGCCTGCTCTGGACCAATAATGCCCAGGGCAGGATGGAGGGCGAGCAGCCGGGGTGGGCGGCTTTCACCGGGCAGCCCTACGAGGAATACCAGGGCTACGGGTGGTCCACAGCCGTGCATCCCGACGACGCGCAGCCGACCATCGATGCCTGGAACCAGGCCGTGCGCGAGAAGCGTACCTTCGACTTCGAGCACCGCGTCCGCCGGCGCGATGGCGAGTGGCGTTCGTTCTCGATTCGCGCCGTGCCGGTAGTGACTGCAGACGGAACCATCAGCGAATGGGTGGGCGTCCACACCGATATCACCGAGGGCCAGCAGGCCGAGCATCGACTGCGCGAAAGCGAGGGCCGGCTGCGCCTGTTCGTCGAGCACGCGCCAGCTGCGCTGGCGATGTTCGACCGCGAGATGCGCTACCTCGCCGCGAGCCGGCGCTGGCAGTCAGACTATGGTCTGGCCAGTGCGAACGTGCCGGGGCTGTCGCATGACGATGACGTCCGGGACATGCCCGAGCGCTGGAAGAGCGTCCATCTCCGGGCGCTCAGCGGCGAAGTCGTCCGAGAAGACGAGCATCGATTCGATCGCGCGGACGGATCGACGCTGTGGCTCAAATGGGAGGTCCGACCGTGGCAGGATGCCGCCGGGGATGTCGGAGGGGTCGTCGTCTTCACCGAAGACATCACGGCCCGCAAGCGCGCCGAAGAGGAGACGGGGCTTCACCGCCGACTGGTCGAGAACGTTCTGGATTGCTTGCCGGCTGCAGTTGCAATGTTGCGCGGAGAGCCGCTCCGTTTCGAGCTCGTCAATCCGGCATACCAGTCGCTCGCACCCGGGAGACAAATGCTCGGACGCACGACAGCGGAGGTGTGGCCGGAGACCCACCCAGAATTCGAACAGCGCTGCCATCGCGTACTCGATTCGGGCGAGCCCTTCCACCTCGTCGATGAAATATTCATGCTCCAGGCGCTGGATGGCCCGCTCGAACGCCGGCAGTTTTCATGGTCCATTCACCGGGTCTCGTTTCCCGGTGACGACGCGCCCGGTGCGCTCGTCACGGTCTGGGAGACGACGGAGCGCTTTCGCGCAGCGCAGGCCCTGATTCAAAGTGAGGAGCGTTTCCGCCAGCTCGCCAACACCATTCCGCAGCTCGCATGGATGGCTGACCCGGACGGGTGGATCACCTGGTACAACCAGCGCTGGCACGACTACTGCGGGACGACGCCGGAGGAGATGGAAGGGTGGGGTTGGCAACGTGTCCACGACCCGGAGGCACTCCCCGCGGTCATGGAGCGTTGGAAGTCCTCAATCGAGTCGGGCAAACCCTTCGACATGACATTCCCGCTTAGGGGAGCTGATGGTGTGTTCAGACCGTTCCTCACCAGGGTCAACCCGCTGCTCGATGGCGAGGGCCGCGTCATCTTGTGGTTCGGCACGAATACCGACATCTCAGACCAGAAGCGGAATGAGACGGAGAAGGAGCAACTGCTCGAAAGCGAGCGCCGCGCGCGAGCCGACGCCGAACACGCGAGCCGTTTGAAGGACGAGTTTCTCGCCACCCTGTCGCACGAGCTTCGCACTCCCCTCAACGCCATCCTGGGTTGGTCGCAGCTGCTGCGTCATCACCATTCGCAGGCACTCGACATCGGTGAGGGCCTCACGGTCATCGAGCGCAACGCCCGAATGCAGGCTCAGCTCGTCGAGGACCTCCTGGACATGAGCCGGATCGTCTCCGGTAAGTTGCGGATCGATGTACAGCGGGTGGATGTGGCCGGCGTGATCGACGAAGCAATCGAGGCGGTGCGCCCCGCCGCGGAGGCAAAGGGATTACGCATCGAGAAGGTACTGGACACCCACGTCGGCGCCGTCCGAGGGGATCCGGCGCGATTGCAACAGGTCGTCTGGAACCTGCTGATGAACGCGATCAAATTTACGCCCAGGAGCGGGAAGGTGCAGGTCGCGCTCGAGCGGGTGAACTCGCACATCGAAATCACCGTGGCCGACAATGGAGAAGGCATCACCCCCGAGTTCCTGCCGCATGTCTTCGAGCGCTTCCGCCAGGCCGACGCTGCGTCCACGCGGAAGCACAGCGGTCTCGGCCTCGGCCTGGCGATCGTGAAGAGCATCGTCGAGGCGCACGGCGGCCAGGTCCGGGTCAAGAGCCCTGGTGCTGGACGGGGCTCGACGTTCAGCGTCGAGCTCCCGCTGGTGATTGCGCAGACTTCTGCCGAGGACCGACTGCGCCAGCACCCGCGGACGACGGCCAGCGACACCAACCACCCGGTCTGCGAGGAGCGGATGCTCCAGGGTGTTTCCGTGCTGGTGGTGGACGACGAGCGGGACGCCCGCGAGCTGATCCGTTTTTTGCTCGAGGAATGTCACGCCGAGGTGATGCTGGCAGAGAACGCGGCAGAAGCCCTGGAGATTCTCCGTCGGAGCAGGCCTGACGTGCTCCTGAGTGACATCGGCATGCCCAACCAGGACGGGTATGCGCTGATCCGCAATGTGCGGGAGCTCGCCGCGAGTGATGGAGGCGACACGCCCGCCGCCGCGTTGACGGCGTTTGCGCGCTCCGAGGATCGGCGACGTGCGCTCCTAGCCGGCTACCAGTCCCACGTGGCCAAGCCGGTGGAGCCGGCGGAACTTGTCACCGTGGTGGCCAGCCTTGCCGGCAAGTTGAGGAAGGTCAAAGAGTGAACAGCGATCGGAAACAGCCCGCCCGCTCCGTCATCACCGCGATTTCCCGATCGCGTACAAGAATTTCTCCGTCCGCAGGAACAGCTGCCCCTTCGAGACCGCGATGGTGCTCAGGGTGTATTCCTCAGTCGCGTTCTCGGCAATCAGCTCGAACTTGTCGCCGGCGCGGAATACGCTGGTCAGGCCTTCCTCGCTTGTGACGTAGATCTTGCCGTCGGCGAGGATCGGGGACGCGCTGTAGATTGCGGGCTGGAGGCGCTCGGGACCGTAAACGACCGTGCCTGTTTTGACATCCAGGACCTCGACGACGCCGCGATCGCTGACGCAGTAGAGCAGCTTGCCGTCGGTCACTGGCGTGGGTACATCGGGACCGCGGTCGAACGTCCACGCGGTGTGGGTGGCGGTGATGTCGCCGCGTCCGCCCGGCTTGATCGCGATCATCGGCCGGATCCGCGTCGGCGCGATCACCAGCCCGCCCGCCACAACCGGTGAAGCGATGATCCGGTAGTTGCGAGCCTTGCCCGGGTTGAGGCCGTGCGCCCGCCACAACTCCTTGCCGCTCTCGAGATCGTGACCGGTAACGATGTCAGCGCCCGAGACGACGATCTCTTTCTTGCCGTCGTACTCGAGAAGCGCGGGTGTCGTGTAGGCATCGGGCGATTCGACCACCGCGTCGGTCGGACGCTCGACCTTCCACAGCGTCTTTCCGGTCGCGCCGTCGATCTTGAGGACGTAGGACGGATCGTCAGTCTTCATCCCGTGAAGGACGGGAACGTAGAGCATTCCCTGGTGCAGAAGCGGCGAGGACGCGTAGCCCCAGTTCAGGCCGAACGCGCCGTAGTCCTTCTGGATGTCGCGTGCCCACAGTTCCGCACCCTTGAAGTCGAACGCCTTCAGGATGCCGACGCCGGTGAGCACCCACACCATTTTCCCGTCCGTCACTGGCGACGGCGACGACATGTTCTGCTTGTTGATCCGATAGTTGCCGGCGGCGATCGTCTTCTTCCACGCGACATCGCCAGTCTTCCGATTCAACGACCACAGCTCGATGTCGCCGGAATCAGGCTGCGCCGCGACATTGAGGAACACCGTGTCGTTCCAGATGATCGGCGTGGCGCCGCTGCGGCTGGGCATCGGCACCTTCCAGGCGATGTTGTCGCCGGTCCCGGTTGACCACTTCTCCGGCAATCCCTTTTCCGCGCTGGCGCCGGTGGCGAGAGGCCCACGCCACTGGGGCCAGTTGTCTGCGGACAGCGTGACCGCCGCGGCCGAGAGCGTTACCGTGAGCGCCAGGACCAGTCGGTGCGTCATCTTCATTGGTAGATCCTACTGTCTCCGGTCTGGTTGCCCAGCCGGATGTGGGTAAGACCCCCGTTCAAACCGTGCGTGCGGATTTCCCGCACACGGCTTACCGGTGGTCGATTCAGATCGAGGCAT
>JACDDJ010000586.1 GCA_013817065.1 Acidobacteriota bacterium | reverse complement strand
GACGATGTCAGGGCGGTCCGACTGGACCCGCTCGATCGCCTTGCGGCCATCACCAACGGCAATGACGCTGATGTCCTCGTCGGCAAAGGTCAACTCGATGACGCGCTGAATCGTCACGCTGTCGTCGGCGAGCAGCAGCTTGTGCGGCACCGCTTAGACCTGCTCCACGCGCGACCGGACGTTGCCGTTGATGAAGTCGATGATCGCCTGCATCGGCGTGCCGGGCAGGAAGATCCCCTTCACGCCGGCCGCCTTCAGTTTCGGGATGTCGACGTCGGGGATGATGCCGCCGATCACGACCAGGACATCATCGAGCCCCTTCGCCCTGAGCAGCTCAGTCACTCGCGGACAGATGTGCATGTGAGCGCCGGAGAGGATCGACAGCCCGATGACGTCGGCGTCCTCCTGGAGCGCCGCGCCGACGATCTGCTCGGGCGTCTGGCGCAGGCCCATGTAGATGACTTCCATCCCCGCATCCCGGAGTGCACGGGCGATGACTTTGGCGCCGCGGTCGTGCCCATCGAGACCCGGCTTGGCGATGACGACTCTGATTTTACGCATGGTGATCAAATCGACGGCACTTCTTCGTACTCGCCCCAGACCTCTCGGAGTGCGTCGCACATCTCGCCGACGGTCGCGTAGGCGCGCACGCAGTCGAGCAGCGCGGGCATCGTGTTTCCCGTTCCGCGCGCCGTCCCCCGCAGCGCTTCGAGGGTCCGCGCGACCTGCGCGTTATCGCGGGTCTGCTTCAGTTCCGCCAGCCGCTTGATCTGCATCTCGGCGGCGGTCTCGTCGATGTAGAGGATCGGGTACGGCGGCTCGTCTTCCTGGACGTAGTCGTTGACGCCGACGATGATCTTCTCGCGGCGCTCGACCGCCTGCTGGAAGCGGTAGGACGCTTCGGCAATCTCCTTCTGCGGATAGCCCTGCTCGATGGCCTCGACCATCCCGCCCATGCGGTCGATCGTGTCGAAGTACTCCCGGGCGCCGCGTTCCATGTCGAGCGTGAGCTTCTCGAGGAAGTACGAGCCGCCAAGCGGATCGACGATGTGGGTAACGCCGCTCTCGGCGGCAATGATCTGCTGCGTCCGCAGCGCGAGAGTCGCCGCTTCAGCGGTGGGCAGCGCCAGCGCCTCGTCCAGCGAGTTGGTGTGCAGTGAATTGGTGCCGCCGAGAACGGCAGCGAGCGCCTGCAACGCGGTCCGGACGACGTTGTTGTACGGCTGCTGCGCCGTCAATGAGACGCCGGCCGTCTGGGTGTGGAAGCGCAGCTTCCAGGAGCGCTCGTTCTTCGCGCCGAAGCGATTGCGCATCACGTCCGCCCAGATCTTGCGGGCGGCGCGGAACTTCGCGATCTCTTCGAAGAAGTCGCTGTGCGAGTTGAAGAAGAAGGAGATCTGCGGCGCAAAGTCGTCGACGTCGAGCCCGGCGTCGACGCCGTACTGAACGTATTCGATGCCGTCCCGCAGCGTGAATGCGAGCTCCTGCACCGAGGTCGATCCGGCTTCTCGGATGTGATACCCGCTCACCGAGATGGTGTTCCACTTGGGAACTTCCTTGGCGCAGAACGAGAAGATGTCGGTGATCAGCCGCATCGATTCGCGCGGCGGGAAGATGTATTCCTTCTGCGCGATGAATTCCTTGAGGATGTCGTTCTGAATGGTGCCCGACAGCGTCTTCCAGTCGGCGCCCTGCTTCTCGGCGACGACGAGATACATCGCAAAGATCATCGGCGCCGGCGAGTTGATCGTCATCGACGTGGTGATGCCGCCGAGCGAGATACCCTCGAAGAGCCGTTCCATGTCGGCCAGCGACATGACGCTGACGCCGCACTTTCCGGTTTCGCCGAGCGAGAGTTCGTGATCCGGATCGCGGCCCATGAGCGTCGGCAGGTCGAACGCGACGCTGAGACCGGTACCGCCGGCCTTCAGCAAGGTCTTGTAGCGTTCGTTGGTTTCCTCGGGCGTCCCGAATCCGGCAAACTGCCGCATCGTCCACAGCTTGCCGCGGTAGCCGGTCGGATGAATGCCACGGGTATAGGGAAATTCGCCAGGATTGTTGAGCTCGCGGGCGTAATCGAATCCGTCGAGATCATCAGGTGTCGTAAGGCGATCGACGACACGGCCGGAAATCGTGGTGAAAGGGACGGGACGCTCCGGCGCCTTCTTCAACGAAGGCTCGAGCGTTTCCCGCTCCCACCGCTGCTTGTCGGTCTCGGCGGTCACGGTCTTCATAGGTGCTTGCATTATAAGCAATTACCCGCCGTGAGCGGGTGCGGAGAGACGGGACTCCACGCGACGGAAAGGCCCCCGCGGGAGTCGCTCTACCGAGGAATCGGATTAACTCGCCGGCGCGCAGACGACGTGCACGCGCATCTGTGCGTTCGTCAGCGATCCACCCGTCGTGTTCCTGAGCACGACTCGCCATGACGACTCGGTATTCGGGAACGACGCGGTCGGCAGCATCTGCACGGCACCGCCTGCTGACTCGAAGCCGCCCGCGATCGCGCGCTTGCCAGCCGGGCACGTGGCAGTGCCCGTGAGGGTCCCGAAACTCGCGACGGAGACGGGAGGGCTTGGGTTCAGAGTGGACAGGACCTCGATGTCCGAGAGGCCGCCACCGCCAGTCCCTGCGGGACCAGCCGGCCCTGCGGGTCCTATCGGCCCCATCGGCCCCATCGGTCCGATCGCACCATTCGCACCCGCCGGGCCAGGTGCACCGACCGGACCGGGCGCGCCGTCGGCGCCTGGAGGTCCTTGCGGTCCCTGCGTCGGTGACTGGATTGCGACGTGGAAGGTGTCGCGGTCAACCGCGCCCTTGCCCCTCGCCACTGTCAATCGGTAGGTGCCGTCAGGCACGGTTGACGGTAACATCACCACTACCTCGGTGGCGCTGCCCGTAATCACAGTCATCGACTGCTCTTCACACCAGATCGAGGGAACGCTCGATCCGAAGTTCATGCCGCGGATCGTGAGCGTCTGGCTGGTCCGATCGGCCACGGCACTCAGAACAATCAGCTGCTGGTCACTCCGCTGTGCCTCGGCGAGCGGGGTTGCACAGACGACGAACACGGCGATCGCAAAAAGGCGAGAGGCGGAATGCCACATGGTGCCCTCCTGCTTCTGGACTACGCAATGGGTCGGCCACCTCGGCCATACGTCAGCTGCAACGGTAAATTCAGGATCCTCCGGAACTTGCGGACGACGTCAGGTCAGTAACAGAACTGTGAGCGCGAGAGCGTGGGCCGTTTCGGTACGGCGGATGACATTCCTGCCCGCAATTCCATGTATCAGCGCTGATACACGACGTGCCCGCCGACAATCGTGTAGAGCACCTTTGCCTGGAGCAGGCGTGAAGGAAGGGTGCGGCCGGCCTCTACGAGATTCGTGTCGAACACCGCGAGATCGGCGAGCAGACCGGGCTTGATCATCCCC
>JACDDJ010000585.1 GCA_013817065.1 Acidobacteriota bacterium | reverse complement strand
GACCTGCGCAGCACTATGTCGGCGAGCTGCGCCGCGCCGAAACACGCTACCGCGACTAACAGCGGGAGAAGGCGCGTCCGCAGCAACTGCGCGCGGTAGTACACGAGCACGGTCGCGAGGGCGACGGCGTGGAACACCATCACGACGTTCTCCGGGATGCCGAGCCACATGGGGAAGAGGCGCTCGTGCAGCAGGAACAAATCGTCCGCCATGATGAACGCCGTCAGCGAGCCGCAGGCGAGGAGGAAGTTCCGCCCCACTGCGTCGCGCCGACGCGCGGGCACCGCCGTGGCCGCGAAGAAGCACGCCGTTGCGGCGGTACACATCACGACGGCGCTAAAGCTGGAAAGGTATCCGGTATAGAACCTGATACCCGCGACCTGCACGGGATCGCGACTGAGTACACCGTAGTCCGCCCCTCTGATGTGACAAACCGCGATCGCCGCAACGACGACGGCCAACACCACGCCGAACACCGCACCCGCCAACGGCGAGATGGCCGCCCACGATCTCGTCCGGTCGGTCAGCAACATGACGCTCCCGGCAAATTCCGACGCGAAAGAGCGGCAGCGGTAGCATCGACCCCGCGCAGGCACGGATCGCGCCGCGATGGCGTGTGGTGGGGGTGGGGGAGTTGCATGGGTGCGCGCAGACATACGGGACAGGGTGACGGCCCGATCACCCTAATGCCTGCACACACCCCGTGGTACGCGCACCCGAACCAGGGATCGTACCTCCAAAGCCCCTGAAGCTCAACCGGCCCCGTTGACGTTGTCCCGTCCTGGGCCGGTTCTTCCTCAGTTACGCCAGCCGAAGCGACGGTGAACGCGGGTTGAGGTCGACCGATCCGGCTTGACGGTCAGAGTCCGAGCCGCTGTGGAAGGCCCACCGCACCGACGCCTTCGTCGTGCGCGATCTGCCGTGGACGATCGAGAAGCTGCGGGCGTTGCCGCCGTTCGAGTTCGAGAACTGGGCGGTGATCGCGCTGGGCGGGATTCCCAACAAGGTGCAGGTGGGCGACATGGGGCTGGACGGCCGCATCTTCCCGGTCGGCACGCAACCGGCGGACAAGGGCAGCATGTTCGCCGACGACTGGTTCCCCATCCAGGTGAAGCAGACCGACAAGGTCGGCCGCCCCGACATCGACGCGTTCCAAGCCGTCATGGAGCGCGAGGGCGAGAACGGACGCCAGCGCGGCTTCTTCGTCGCCTTCGGCTACTCCGAAGATGCCAAGCGCGAGTGCGCCGCGTTCCACAAGCGTACGGGTAGAATCATCAAGCTTCTGACCGTGCAGGAGATTCTGGACGAGGAGCATGTTCAGAAGATGTCATTACGGAGGAACGGTTCCTGACACCTTTTCCGCTCCTGGCCGCCAGCAGGAGCGCGACGACGAATGGAAGTTTCATGGTCATCGGCTCTCGGCGGCCGGTGGTTTCGCGGTCGCGGGATAGGGAATTTCGACGCCGTCAGCTTTCAGCGCCGCTTGCAGCCTGGCGATGTCCACCTTGCGCGGGGTGAGGCCTTCTTTCACCGCCAGGGCCGCCGCCGTTCCCGCAGCCTGGCCCTGAAAAATCGTGCAGTGCGTCGTCCTCAGATACGCGCCGCCCGCGCTGGCTTTGCCCACGACGAGCAGGCCTTCCACCTGATCGGGCAGCAGCGCTCGGTAGGGCATCTCATAAGTCTGCCGCGCGGGCTTCTTTCGGAAGAGGAAGATTGCGTCGGGATGGCGCGCGCCCCGGCTCACTTCGCGTTCGGTGATGTTGTGCGCCACCTTGATGTAGCGTCCGCCCCGGAGGGCGATGGAATCGTCCATGCGCTCCATCACGCACTGTTCAAAGCCGGGAACATACTTTTTCAGAAACCGCTGAAACTCCATGAGCGCCAGCCGGCTGTTCACCTCGGCCCAGTTGAGGTCGTCAAGGTTGAGCGGATCGATCCCCGTGATGTAAGTGCGAGGGCGCGCATAGTCATCGAGCAGTTTGAGTCCTTCGGGAATGGCCATGACCGCCCTGGCGCCGCGCCGGCGGATTAAGGTCAGCTCGCCGTTGTCGCTCGCCTCTTTCATCTTGCGCACCATGGCCGGTGAGTAGCGATCTCCCAGCATTTCCGGCCACCATTGATTCCACGGATGCTCGAGCTTTTCGAAAGGGCCGACGATGCCTTCGAGCCATTGGCGATAGGTCGCCTCGAGCGGCGGCTTGTTGTCCATGGCCCATTGCTCATACTTCGCCGGGTCCACCTTCGCGAGGATGGATTGCAGTCCCATGTCGGGTTCTTCGCGATGCATTGGCGCGCCCGCTGCGGCAGCCACATCGCCCAGGCCGGTGCTATCGACGAAGACCTTGCCGCGGATCGCATGCCGCCCCTGCGGACTTTCCACGATGATGCCGGTCAATCTTCCGCTTTCCATCACCGCACTCACGAAGCGCGTATGAAAGAGCATTTGCACGCCGGCATCCTTCATCATCTGCAACATCGCGGTCGTCACGACATCCTGACGACGGACGATCATCGTTTCGCGTTCGAGGATTTGCTCCAGCGTCATTGGCTGGAAATCGGATTCCCCCGCGCTGATGACATACTTTACGAGGTCCCGATAAAGCCCCTCGCGCATCGAAGGCAGGCCGCCGGCTTCACCGGTGCCGATGACCAGCAGGCCGATTGGCAGCGCCGGATCAATGCAGCCGCCTTGCTCGATCAGGATCGTCTTCGCTCCCCGGCGCGCCGCCGCCACCGCCGCCATGATCCCACCAATGCCACCTTCCGCCGCGCCGATGACCACGACATCCGCTTCGTGAGAAATCGGGGTCTCTCGTGATGGTTCGACCACGATCTTCTTTTCCCCACTGATCCGGTTCTGCTCCGGCTTCGCCTGGGATTCGGCGGCAGCGAGCGCCGCGCTGACAGCGAACACGCCGAGAGTGCAGATGAAGTGGAGAGAAGATTTCATGAGGTGCATCGGTTCAAGGTTTGCCAGCGGTGTAAGTCAGATCGTCGAGATAGACGCGCGAGACCCGTCCGCCGCCTTCGTAGACGAACAGGCCGAAGCGATCGAACGCCGCGCCGGCCTTTCGCATTTCCGGGTTCGGAAAACGGGACGGGTTTGGAAAACGGGACGGGTTCGGAAAACGGGACGGGTCCATTTCTCTATTTGATGCTGCCAGTTGGGGCTTTAAACTTGATCAGGAAAGAATTGGACCCGTCCCATTTTCTGGTCCGTCCTGCTCTGTCCGGACCCTTTCCATGTTCGGCGCATGTTCGGTAGCGCTCTGGTTGACTTCAGTGTACATGATTCAGGATGGAAACCTCTCAATCGCCACGGAAGGTGATCGTCCTCGCTTGGCGCGTGGGCACGTCGTGCCTGCCGCAGTACGCGAGCAAGTTCAGTCGCAAGGATTTTACGCTGCCGCAACTGTTCGCCTGCTTGGTGCTGCGGCAGTTCTACAAC